>DCIL01000052.1:0-25877 GCA_002315875.1 Verrucomicrobia bacterium UBA1727
CTCCAAAAATGGGGTAAGTCCAAGAGGATCATCATGCGAAGCTCAACAATTAAGTGCATGGCTGTGGTTTTGTGCGCATTTTTTGCGTCTTATCATTTGCCGGCAGATGAGATAACTTGGAACGGCGCCTACAGCAGCACCGTTGGCGATAACAATGACCTTTCATTGGCCGCGAACTGGACGGGTGGAGTTCGTCCAGGAGAAAATGACATCGCCGTCTTTGATATGACGGGAAAGCCGGTCTCCAATTTCAAGCTGTCATCAGCGATGTCCGTCAAGGGTATCGATATTCGTCGGACGACTGACGAGCGTCAGAATTTCTCGATTGCCAAGGATTCTGCGCTGTTGACGATTGGTGAGGCTGGCGTCAAGGCGCAAAATGTTCATTTCATCCATTATTCAAAGGTTTCGATTACCGGTGACTCGACTTGGCAGTTCTACGGCGGAAAACAGCTTTTCACCTCGCATGCAAATATCGGGGCGCCGAGTGCCGATACGACGTTGATGATTTCCAATGTCGAGCATTACATATACGTTGCGGTCAAATTTCCCGGGACGCTCTTTTACGGACCTAAAGCCAGATTTAATCTTCAGACGTCCGGTGCTTTTGCACGTGAGGTTAAGTTGATCTTTGAATCTGCTGACGGTCCGACGCTCGGTCTTACTTCGGCGAGTAACGAATGGTCGAGCGTCTTTACCGGCGGCACCTATCGTCATAAGGACTGGGCGGGAACGGATTTTGGCCGCGGCAATTCGAACGGGGCGTATCCTTTGCTCGTCTACCGTGAAGGCGATTGGTTTGATGCCGTTCGTTCGGATAACGGTGGCCGTCAATATTATTTTCGAATCAAAAACGGCACCTTCCGTCAGGCGAGTGGTCGGTACAATGGCGGCTCCTTCACCTGGGTCGGCGGCACGGCGAATGTGCCCACGGCGCTTGAACTCTTCGGTGGTAGTTATTGGGTTGAGAATATTTATGTCGGATATGGCGGGCCGAATTCGTATCGTTATCCCGCGCTCGCGACGCAGCTTGACGGAACGGCGGTAACCAATTCTGCCGCCATGCTGGTCGGCGCCTCTGGGGGTGTGCTTCGCGGGCTTTCGCTTTATGACAAGCGTGGAGGTGACCTGCTCGTTGCAGGAGCGGGGACGACTGATGCCAGCATGCATGGCCTCATTCTGTCCGCTGGCGAGAGCGGAGGCATCAACAACGGCATCTTTACGCAGTCCGCTGGCACGACGACCGTCAATATGGTCCGCTTCGGTGCTCCAAAGGCCATCTGGGCCGATACTGCCGGCGATCATAAGAACGGTTTTGGATTGCTGGATCTGTCGGGTGGACTCTTTAAAATGAATATGCTCAGCAAGTTCCTTTTCAGTCCCAAATGGATGGCGGATCCGGGCGAATCCAATTACCGCGTATCCCTCCATGGCGGCACGTTGCGTACGGTTGCGCTCTTTACCAATAATGTCCAGTTGGCGTTCCCACCTACTGATAAGCCCGGCACCTGGGAGACAGTCAAGGACGTGCGTCTCAATTCACCGCTTTATGGCAATGGACACTTCCGTAAGACGGGCGCGGGTACGATGTATCTCGACGATGCTACGCGCTTTACGGGTACGCTTGAGGTTAAGGAGGGAACAATGGTTCTGCCGAGTACCGGTGAACAGATGTCCGATATTCCCACGATTGGGGACGACTCTTGCTTCGTTTGGACGGCGGACAAGCTTGCCGAGACGTTGGCGGATGGTGAGCGCGTCGAGTCCTGGGCCGATGACAACCAGGGTATTACGGCCGTCTCGAATGGCAATTTCAAAACTGCCAAGTATGGCGTCCCATCCCTCAAAAAGAACTCGATGAACGGTCATGCGTCTGTGAGGTTTTCTTCGTCCGTGTTGACGATTCCGAAGACCTCCAACGTGCTGGCGGGTAATTCCAATGTCACGATTGTCTGCGTGATGAAGAATGAGGGAGATGGCAACGGGAGTATGTCGCGGTCTTACGAGTGGGCCTACTGTCATGGAGCCATCAGCGGTATGGGTACATCCGCGGATGAAACCGAAAACACCGCCGGTGGCTTTGCTCTCAGTTATTTTGACGGCAGTCGCTATACGTTCGGAGTAAATATGGATGGAGCCGAGAATTACAAGTACTCATTTGCCCGTTCTCCAGTTGCGCTTAACGACAGCAAGGTTCATGTGGCGATTGCGGTGAAGAAGGGTGCGGAGATGTCGCTCTATGTCGATGGTTCGCTGGTGTCTCACACTATCTTGCAGGGAACGGGAAATCTGTGCAATTACAAATTATTCTCCTACGCAAACGGAACGGTTGCTCCGCGTGAACTTCATTTCGGAATCAATATGCTTGATGTAACTGCATTGGGCAAAATTGATTCCGGTCGCACCTACCAGGGATGGATTTCCGAGATTCGCTTCTACACGAACCGCGTCTTCACGGTCGCCGAACAGCAGAAGCTCGGACGCTTCCTCCTGAACAAGTATGCGGGATCGACCGAGGCCGCTGCGCTGCTTGAAAAGAATCTGGTTTATTCTCCGGCGGAAGGCGGGTCAATGGTTCAGTCGG
Organism: Verrucomicrobia bacterium UBA1727; assembly: GCA_002315875.1. Classification (GTDB taxonomy): domain Bacteria; phylum Verrucomicrobiota; class Kiritimatiellia; order RFP12; family UBA1067; genus UBA1067. The sequence goes on from DCIL01000052.1 coordinate 2,585, forward strand.
TCGAGCCGACCATTACGCCGAAGACCGCCACCGCCCGTTGGTGCGCCGATGATCTTTCGCTTGGCGCGGGGGCTGCGGTCAGCGCGTGGACGTCTTCCGGCATGGAACTGGTGGCGTCCGCTCCCGCCGGTGCGGAACCCGAGTACGCCCCTGGTGCGGTCGGTGGACATGACGCGGTGCGGTTCGACGGCTCGACGCGTCTGAAGCTCGCGGCGGACGACTCTCCGCTTTCCGGCAAGAGCACTTTCGCAGTCGCCGTTGTCTTCCGCACACAGACGGACGGCTTTGTGACAACCAACGGATATTACCATCAGGCGAGTGGTATGGTGTCGTGCTGGCAGGGGACGGACAACAGCGCGGCGGACTTCGCGATGGGCCTCGCCAATTACGGCACATTCGTGGCCGGTTGCGGCGGAACTGCCGCCACCAATTTCCTTTCTCGCAGTCCCTGCTGGCTGCATGATGGTCTGCCGCACGTGGTGATCGCTAACGTTACGTCGTCCACCTTTGAACAGATGATCGACGGCGTCTACGCCTCTTCGGCCATTACGGCGTCCGCTCGCGGCGCGATGGATCTCGTGTTCGGCGCGATGGGGGCGAACGGTGCGCGCGGCTTTGCGGGCGATATCGCCGAGATTCGTATCTACGATGCTCCGCTCACGCGTGAGGAGATGACCGCGCTCAGCGAGTCGGTAGCCCAGACCTATGCCTTCCGCCTGGCGGGAAGAATGCCGGTGACGTCGCTTACGGCGCACGGACTTGCCGCGACGAACATCATCGTGAGAGAGGGGGCGGTCATGAGGTCGGCGCTTTCGGAGACGAATCCTTATGTCGTGAATTCTGGATCGCGCCTGCAGGTGGACGGCGAATGGCGCGGCACCGCGTCCGTCAACGGCGGTAAGCTTGGGTTCTCGTCCGCGGCGAAGGGCGGGCGCATCACGGATCTTCGTCTCTCGGGTGCCGTGACCTTCGAGTTTCCTGAGGGCAGTGAGGCGCCGAGTGCGCTTCTGACCGAGCTGTTGGACGTTGGCACCCTGACGGTGGCGGACGGAACGACCTTCGTTACCAAGGGACTTCCTCCGAATTGCCGCATCATTCTGAAGAACGGAAAACTCGTCCTTCATTCCCGCAAGGGCGCGGTCATTCTCATTCGGTGATGCTTGAGATCGGTGGGAAATTCGGCGATTACGATGTAGTGAGTGAGCTCGGTCGCGGCTCGATGGGCGCGGTCTATCTCGTCCGTCATCCGCTCACTCACGCGGAGTTCGCCGCCAAGATAATCTTTGCCGACCTTCTATCCCGCAACGACAGTTTCAAGCGTCGGTTCATCCGCGAAGCCGAGATCGCGATGATGGCGGACCATCCCAATCTCATCAAGGTCTGCCAGGTCGGACGCGATCCCGAGACCGGATATGGTTTCATGATCATGGACTACGCCGGCGGAGGGTCGCTTCGCGATCATATCGCGCGGCACCTGGCGCTAAGACATTCGGCCTATTCGGTCAAGGAAGCGCTGGCGGTTATACGTCCGCTCCTTTCCGCGCTCGGCGAGGCGGATCGGCTCGGGGTGGTGCATCGGGACATCAAGCCGGACAACATTCTCTTCGATTCGCAGGGAAATCCGAAGCTCGCCGACCTCGGCATCGCGAAGGTTTCAGACGAAAAGGCGACGATGATGCTGACCATGACCAATGTCACGGTCGGCACGCCCGCCTACATGGCACCGGAACAATTTACCGATTCGCATCATGTCGATACGCGCGCCGATCTCTATTCGCTCGGAATCGTCCTTTGGGAACTGCTTGCGGGGGAGTGCCCGAATTCCGATCTCGAAGCGACCGAACTCCTGACTCGCGCTGTCCGTGGACAGCGCATTCCCGACATCCGCACCAAGGTGAAGAATCTGCCGCCGAGAATCGTGGAGTTCGTTCGTCGGCTTACCGATCCCAAGCCCGATCGGAGATTTCCATCGCCCGCAGCGGCGCTCAAGTTCCTGGACGAATGGAAGTTCCGACAGGAGCAACTCTTCCGACGATTCCTGATTGGCATGGGGGCGTTCCTCGCCATCGTGCTTTCGTTGGTCCTCTATTTCGGAATCCGCTGGATCCATTCCGCGGCCTGAACCAGCGGTTATTGCCGCGGTGCTTCGTTATGTGGTATAATATTCAACGTTAACGAGAAAGGGAGGAAGAGCCATGCCGACAATTCAGACTATTGCACGTCCATCGAGAAATCGAATATCCGTGACGGTGCCTGAGGAATATAGTTCCTACTCCTTTCAAGTGATTCTTGTTCCTTTTAAGGAGGATGAACCGAGGAAATATGATTTTTCCGATTTGACAGGCAAGTTGCGGTGGAAGGGTGACGCGGTTGCGATTCAACGGAGAATGAGAGATGCCTGGTAAGCGCCTTCTTCTTGATACGAATGCGATTATTCAGTTGCTCGCAGGCAACGAAGAGGTGATTGCGATCGTGCTGCACTATACACCTAAGGTTCTCAGGTGATTTGATCTTTGACATACCGTCCGACCGTGAATCGGATGGGTCGGTCGCCACAAGCGGGTGCTTGGAGAGCGGCGTGACCGAGGACCTCGGGTGAGGTCCGACAGTCATAACAACTTAGCGTTCGCGCTATGTTGGCTCAGTGGAAACTTAGGAAATTTCTAAAACGAGTCTAACATGGAATGCGAATGCGCACATCGTGGCGCATTCTCTTCGTGTTCTCGTTTGGGCATCCTAAGGCCTCCACTGAAACACGACGAGAATGCGCCCTTTATTTTCGGCGTGTAAGAAAGGCATAGGGCAAAGGAGTAATAAAATGTTCTGCAAGAACTGTGGTAAAGAGGTTGATGCAAATGCTGTAGCGTGTCCAGGATGTGGGTGTAGTCCTGTTGCGGGGGACAAATACTGCTATAACTGTGGCGCCGAGATATCCGCAGGACAGATTGTCTGCCTAAAATGCGGTGTGTCTCTGGACGGACGGATGCCCTCGCAAGTGTCCGCTGGTAATAGCGGAAAGAGCCGAGTGACTGCGGCATTGCTGGCAATTTTCCTTGGGGCGGTCGGTGCTCATGAGTTTTATTTGGGACACAACAGGTCGGCTCTGATTCGGCTTGGCATTGGAGTTTTCGGTCTGGCCGTCGGACTGACGTTCGTCGCTTCTCTAATTGGTTTGATTGAAGGGATTATCTATCTGACGAAATCGGATGAGGACTTCAGTCGGATTTATGTCGTTGGTGGTAAAGAATGGTTCTAAGGGGAGAGCTTTATGTCGAGTGAAATCATGCCTATGCAGTTTAGTGTCTTTGGTCGAACTCTTAGTCTTTCGCCTGGGCGAATAGAGTTCAATCGTTTGCATTCTCGGTTCGTTACGCTTGCGCGAGAGCAGGAGCCCATAGTGCGCGAGTCGATAAATCAATTCGTTATAAACCCAGAGCCGCTATTGCGAGATGGAAAGTCTTGGGCACGGCAATACTTTTCCAAGGCGGCGGAATTGGCCGTGGAAGAATTGATGAAGAGAGGTTGCTTAGATCTTGATGTGGACACCTATCTTGACAGCGTCTTTGACCTTGGGCCATGGGATCGCTGGAGCAAGGCGGCCTCCGAAGAGTATATGGCTGTTGTTGCAGCCGAACAGCAACGGGAAGCTGAGCGTGCTGAGCGAACAGAAAATGCTGGAGATTCATGGGCTGGTGGCGGTTTTGGACTTGGTGGTGCCATAAAAGGCGCTATTCAGGCAGAGGTACTGAATGTGGCGTCCGCGGCAATATCCGAAGGATTTAATAAACTAGGACGAAAGCAGTCCCAAAAAGAGAATGCTGAGAAAATTCTTAGTATCTTCAACCGCAGGCGAGACGAAATAGTAAAAGGCGTGTACAGCGCCATAGCAGAAGGTGCTGATGTGCTTGTAAAGTGCCTTAACGAGCACGGAGTGCAAGTTGACGGCATTGTCTCGGCAGCCGATGCCGCCAAGGCTGAACGAATGTGCAATAATTTGAAGACAGGCAAAGTGCCGGCTGAAATGGTTGCGAATGCCAAGATTGGCATCCTGGAGGCAAATCCATATTGCCAGGAGTTTTACGAGTATGAATATATGTCGAATGGAGATGTTTCAGGTGAGTTGGAGAAGGTGGCTTCGTATTTCGGCATTTCGTTTGAGAATCGGAAGGGCGATGCGTTTCTTTGCCGGCTTGGAGAATGTTCGTCATCGTCAGAATCGGATCTGCTGGCCTATCGCGAGAAGGCGGTAGCGTTGGCGGCTGAATTGAAGTATGACGGGAGTGCCAAGCTTGCGGAAATTGATGCTCGACTTTCAGAGGCCGATAAGCAGGCCAAAATGGCTGGTGGTCGAATGTTTGATGATCGCGAAACAGCGGCGAAGCAACGTGAGTTATGCGAGATCGAGTCCTCACTTGATCTTTCATCTGAGGATTCGGCGATCAAGGGCAAGCAGTTGCTGTTGGAGCGAGCTGCAGAACGGGGCATTGATTTCTCTTGGAAGATGGATCGTGTTGAGACTGCAATAAGCCGATTTGATCAGGATGCGCGAACAGTAGATGGCCGCATCTTTGAAACGCGAGAGATTGCCGCAAGTCAACGGTTGCTATGTGATTTTGAAAAGGGGCTTGACATATCAACTGAAGAAAGGGCGATTGCTGCAATGCAAGCCCTTGAATCAAAGATCGTAGAGCTTGGTGTTGATGGCGAATGGAAAACAGAGCGCATCCGCACCGCCCTGTCTCGTTTTGAGCGCGAGGCATGCGTTGCCTTCGGCCGCACGTATGCGGAGCGTAAGGAGGCAATGGAGGCGAGGGGGAATGCCGAGCGATTTTTCGATGGGATTGTAATGGTTGCGCAGCAATGCAATCACAGATCTGTCCTGTGCGGTTCAAGCATCACGGCGAAGAAAGCCGCCGGAGCGGAAAACCATCTCGGAGTTCACTCAAGCGAACGGCTATTAGTATTGATTGATACGTCCCTGTTCGGTAATGTAAAAACTGGGTTGGCTGTTACTTCAATCGGGTTGAGGTGGAAGAATTCTGCTGTTCCGACTTCAGGGAATTTCATCTCTTGGGGTGATTTGTCTAAGCTGCCACAACTGCCAACCGTCATTGGAAAATCAATAAGCATCGGCAATGGGATGGCGTTTGAAAATGGCGGCCTGATGACTGCACCCGTGAATGTAATTCTTACAGCAATTCAGCGCATGGTAGGATTCAGTCGTGAAGCAAATTGCTGGAGTTGATGGCATGCATGGCCTTGTGGCTAGTTTTGTCATAGAACTCGGACAGGACGAGATGCCGTTGTCGGCATGTCTCGTCCTGTTCGTTCTGTTGGTCGCCTTACGCTATTTCAAGAGATGAAAATAATTAATAATATTTGCACTGTCGTAGAACATAGATTATTTCAGAACATTGTGCTCGGCGTCATTTTATTCAACGCTGTTTTGTTTGGTCTTCAAACTTCTTCTCAGATGGTTCAAAGCTGCGGGCGATGGTTGTCTTGGTTGGACGGCGCGTGCCTTGCAGTGTTTACGACCGAGCTCATACTAAAGATTGTTGCCTATAATCGCTCTTTCGTCAGGGATCCGTGGAATATATTTGATTTCATTGTTGTGGTCGTTTCTTTTATTCCTGACATGGGAATGTTTTCGTCCGTTCGCCTCTTCCGCGTTCTGCGAGTGTTTAAACTCATATCCGGCGTTCGTCAGATGCGTGTAATTCTTACCGCCATTGTTCGTTCGGTTCCGGGTATTCTATGGGCAGGATCGCTGTTGCTTTTGATATATTATGTATACGGCATATTGGGCACCAATCTGTTTGGTCGTGCATTTCCGGAGTGGTTTGGTTCGCTTGGAGCGTCTGTCTATTCGCTGTTCCAAATAATGACCTTGGAGAGTTGGTCAATGGGTATAGCAAGGCCAGTGATTGCCGTATACCCATACGCATGGGTGTATTTTGTCTCATATATTCTTGCCTCCTCGTTTATCGTAATGAACATTGTTGTGGGGATTGTACTGAATTCTATAGGGGACAGCTTTAAGACGGAAAAGCCGGATTGTGACATTAGTGCGGATGCCTTGAAGAACGAACTTCGAAAACTTAAGAATCAGATATCGGTGGTTGAGGTTGAAATAGCCAAGCTGGAAGGCAAGTGAGAGTGCCGCGTCACCCCTTGCGTATGTCAGGGGGTTTTGTTATAATGCGCGTGAAGATGAAAAGGGCATTATTGCCATTGTTATGCTGTCTTTACGGCATGGCTGCGTTTGCACAGGACGTGGTCACGCTTAGGGGTGCCATTGACTTTAATACCGCCAACCTCTTTGGAATGCGTCCAGAGTATGGTTTGGACGATGCGGGAAACACGAATCAGTACGATCAATCCTACTGGTGGAGTTATGGCAAGGGTGACAACGAATCGATTATCACGAACTACTTGACGGTTGCCGAACGCTATCACGCATTCGATCCCGCGGTCAATCCGAGGCCCGCGTACATGTCCGATCGCGACGAGAACACCGGCTATGTGAGAATCTCGACCGACTCCGCGCTCTCGCGGCTCTTCCTCTACGCGAAGGCGAACGGCATCCATTCCAAGCAAACGCTTCTCGAGTCCAACGATCTCTTCATCGATTCGCTGATGCGCATGTTCGAGGTGTCGTTCGATCCGTCCGAGATTCTCGAGGCGGATGCCGAGATGGTCGATGCGCGCTTCATCTTCGGCCCCGCCCACATCGATGCGGTCGGCACCAACCGGCTCGTGGTTGTGTGCGGGCGCTATGCGGCCGACGGAACGCTCTACCGCACGAACTACATCACCTCCGTCTCAATCGATCCTCGTCGTTGGTACCGCGTCACCGCGCGGGCGATTCGCACCGCGTCCTCGACGTCGTCCGTCACCTACAGCGGTGCGAAGCGCAACTATCCGTGTTTCGTTCTTTATCTCGACGGCGTGCCGGTGACCTGTGCGGAAGGGGACTACTCGATCGGCGACGACAAGGCGCAGATGGATGTGCTTTTTGCCGGCAATCCCCATTACGCCGCTCGTTCGCTCTTTCCGATGATTGGCGAGTTCAAGCAAGTCGCGCCGAATCTCAAGGGCGTTGCCTACCGCGGCACTTGTGAGATGGACGAATACGGGGTCGTCAAGGAGGGCAATCCGCTCGCGGTGCCGTCCGCCAACCTTTCGGTAGCGCTGGCTCGCGATCCCATGAGGGTCACGAACGTTACGGTCAAGGTGATCGGTCCTGGCGAGACCGAGCCCTATCTCACCACCAACGATTCGACGAGTGCCTGCATCGTCCTGAAGCTCAATCCCGGCGACAAAATCAAGGTCGAGCCGCTTACGCGCGCCGGGTACACTCCGACTTCTGCCCTGTCGCTTTCTGGCAACAAGTCGGCATACGTCAAGGACGAGACCTCGGGGTATACCGTCCAGCTCGCCGACAGCTTCACCGACTCCTCGCAGCTGACGATGACGATCAAGGTGAACGGTGCGTTCTTCGCGGTCGGCGGCGAGGAATATGCGACGCTGGTGCAGGCCATCGAAGCGGCGCGCGATCTCGGCGAGAGCAGGATTTCGCTCGTTTCCGACGTGACGCTCGAACGCGATGCTCTCGCTGATAACGGTCAGATGCGCGTTCTGGCCGACGATATGTTTGTTTTTGATCTGATGGGTCATAGCATCAAGGGCGACCACTTCCGCGAAGAGGCGCTCGTTTACGCGCAGGGACGACTCACGGTTCTCGATACGGTCGGCGGCGGCGCGATCGAGGCGCCGGGCACGGCGATCGAGGTCGTCTCCGACAATGATGCGGTTGAAGTCAATCACGAGCATGCCCATATGACGCTCGGCAGCGAGGAAGTGCAGAATCCGTTCACGGTCCGCGGTCGCGTCCGCTGCACTGAAGGCGAGCTTGAGATCAAGGGCGGAACGTATCTCACGCCGAAGAGTGAGTCGGGCGAAGAGTTCTATCTTTCGGCGTTCGTCGATGCCGAGCGCTTCAGCTGGAGCGAGGATGGGCTGGAGCCGGGCATCGGAAAATACTGGACGGTTGTCTACGGCGGCAAGCTCGAAGTGCGCTTCGAGTGCGAACAGGGTTTCGGTTTCGAGCCGTGGCGGGCGCTTGCGTATCCGGGCACGACGATTGCCGAGCCGCGCCTTGCGACGAATGGTTTTGTCGTCACCTCGTGGTATGTCCAGGATACCGGAGCTGAGTGGTCGTTCACCAACAAGGTCGAGCGCTCGATGACGCTCGTCGCGCAGGCGGAGCTCGAGACCTACAAGATCAGCTATCCGACGGGGATGGCGTATCCGCCTTATTCCTACACGGTGGAAACGCCGCTGACCGTGTTGAGGAGTCCTGAGAAGAAGCACTTCTCCTTCACTGGCTGGGTTGACACCAATTCCAACCGCCGCGTAAATCGCGTGGGCATGGGCGCGACGTTCGTCGATCATCCCGACTGCGTCGTGACCGGCAACCTCGCATTGGCGGCGACCTGGAGCGCCGATGCGAATAAGTGGACGAATGCCGACGCGGGACTGAGCGAGTCCAACGGCTGTTATATCGGCGAGTGGACGATGACGATGCCGATTGGCGACAACGGGTTCTATCGCGGTGATAAGATCATTCTTGACGAGATCGCTTTCTCGATCGTGAATCCGCTTCTTTATCCGAAGACCGCCGAATATCTCACGATCCGTACGCCGGATGGGAGTGTCACCTCGGCTTTGCGTGATGATCATGCGGCGTCCCTCAGCATCGGCATGCTCATCGGGGCGGATGCGCTCAAGAACGGACGTCCGCGGGTGGCGTACCAGTTCCCGACGGGCGTCGAGCTCACGGTCGGCACGGTTTATTACGTTTACTTCTCGACTTCGGACGGCACGCCGGCGTCCGGCATCTTCCGCATGGTGAGAAAGCCGGATGCAGATGATCGAATCTTCGGTAATTGCACGTTCCCCGGTGGGTCGATCGAGCGTTATCGCGAGTATTGTCCAGTTTACGAGATCACCGGACACGCTCCGGAAGGAGGCACAGGTGACTAAATTCCTGGCCGTCATACCGCTTTTGCTTGGCTCGCTGATCGCCTCGGCGGGTCCGTCGGTCATGCCCGGCTCGATCAATTTCAATTCGCCGAAGGTCTGGAACAAGCATGTCCAGCACGGACTTTCCGACAACGGCACTTACACCGGCGAGACCCGGTGGTACACGACTGAGGATGCGCCTTCGGGGGCGGATATCCTGCGCTATCCCGGAACGTCGAAGGGTTATCTCAAGGTCATTACCGGTTGCGCGCACCGTTCGCTGATGCCGCTTTCCATGCACGAGACGGCGATGCCGCTTGCGTCTAACGGACGCGACATCCCGAAGGCGGGAATCTACATCGACTCCGATCTCGTGATCGATGCGGACGACAGTGCCGACGACAAGATAACCAGTCCCAAGGATAAGATCAACTTCTGGCTCTATGTCAGCGAAGATCTTTCGGTCACGAACTTCATGGTCACCGCTGGCTTCATCAACGAAGACAGCACGATTTCGGTAAAGAGCTACAGGACCGACGCCTACGTCGTGCCGAACAAGAAGTTCCGACTGACGGTGAGAGTGGTGTCGGACGCGTTTAGTCCCGCGGTGGACGGACTGGTTGGCTTCGAGGTCCGGGTGGATGACGTGCCGGTGACGGTGCAGGGCAACGAGGTCGTCTTCCCGGCGATGCAGCCTGATGACGTTGATTACGCTAAGAAACTCTATTCGTTCGGTATCGAGGGCAGCGGCACGGCCGACATGATCAATTTCGTGCGCACCGATCCGATCATCGATCCCACTTACGATGAGGACGACGTTTCGATGTTGCGTGAATACGCGACGATCACGGTCACCGGATATCCCGAGACCATGGGCGCGCTCATTGACTTTCCGATGCTTGTCGAGGTTTCGAAGGAGAATATCTACGGTTTCGACTATCGCCGGGCAGGTCAGAACGGATCTTCAATTCGCTTCACCGACGAGCACGGTATGTTGCTGCCGCATGAGATCGAGACGTGGAATCCGGGTGGCACGTCCTACGTCTGGGTCAAGGTTCCGTATTACTGCTACGGTGCGCGCATAAAGATGCACTGGTCCGACAGCGGGTCCGCGGTGATTCCCGGCAATGAACCGAAGGATGTCTGGAGCGATTATGTCTCGGTCTATCACTTCGGCGATGCCCAGGACGGCGGTTGGCGGCGCACGGTGGACTCGACCGGGCGTTCGACTGCGGTTTCCGAGGGCGATCTTGAGAAGACGAGCCGCATCGGCAACGCCGGCAAGACCACTTCGACCATGCTTGCATCCGAGGATTGGTCCGAGCGCTACGATTTGAGCGGCGAGTTCACGGTGTCCGGCTGGTACAAGGCCGGCGGCACCGTCAATTTCGGCACCACGGGCAGCACCCTCGTTTCCAAGCGCGAGACCTTCGACAAGGTTGCTTATAATCAGGACGGCAACGGCTGGGCGGTCACGGCGCAGAAGACGAATCAGATCCGGCTCTATGGCGATGGAAAGTCCACGACCGGCATCGATGCGACGCTGCCTGCGGATATGCGAAACGAGTGGTTCCATTTCGCGATCTCGTATGCCAACGGCAATGCCGAGTTCTTTGCGAACGCCGTTCGCGGCGGAAGTGCGGCGATGGCGATCTCGGAATGCACGAACGATTTCATGCTGGCGAAGGCGGGGTCTTCGGTGGATGAGTTGCGCGTCTCTAAGGTGCGGCGTTCGTCGGAGTGGATCTGGGCCGAGTGCATGCAGGCGGGCGTCAGCAATCTCGTCACTTACGGCCAGGGTTCGACCAAGGATAACTACAACTATTGGGTCGAGGAGCCGTCCGTCACCCCGACCGCGGTCGAGACCGAACGCGCCGGTGACATCGTCTGCTTCGCGGGTACGCCGCGCTACGGGGTCGCGGTGATGAAGTTCTACGATGCCGCGGGCAACGAGCTGGCGGACCAGCCGACGACGCCTGGCACCTACCGGATGATTTCGCGTGTTCCCGCAGGCGTGTGGATTGCGCTGGAGAAGGCGATATCCTTTGTAATCTATGATACGCGCGCGTACGAGGAGCTTGTCGGCTTCGATCGGGTGATGCTCTTCAACTCCGATGAGTACGCGGGAAGTCCCGTGAAGCTTGAGGGCTACAGCGATGTAGATGCTGCGACCAACCGCGTGTGGTATCACTCGTCCAGACCATGGACTGGATACGGTCCCTATGTGAAGACCGGTGACAATCACGTCTACTACGAGCCGAATACGGAACGCGAGAAGCGGCTTTGGACCTTCCGCCACGCGCGCATCGGCAACCTCTTCATGAACGATGACGAGGGAGATCTTGATCCTACTCGCAACTACCTGCCCTGGAACACTCCGTCGGCGCGGCGTTTTGACGACTCCAAGAAGGCCGCTAACTCGCAGCGCTATGCCGGTCATCTCATCCTTCAGAACCGCCATGCTCTCGGTTCGCCGTATTCCGGCTCTGAGGATCCGACCGCGGCGTATTCTCCGTTCTACGAGAAGGGCATCGGCACGGTTTATTTCGATGCGGTCAATTCGTTCTGCGATACGGTCAACAAGCTCAAGGTGCAGAAGTGTGTCACCGATGCGGGAGACCTCGAGGGCGAGGGGGTTGCGGAAGGCGAATGGCAAGACGTCAAGGCAGATGTCCTCAAGATCGTCAATGGCGTTGTGGATGTCGAGCGCTCGGTCTTCGACACGACGGAGATCTTCCTCGAAATGAGCGAAGGCGGTGCCGCGGTCGATTCGTTCTACCGCATCCGCGCGCTCGTCGACAGCGATAAGCCGGTGCGCGTGCGAATCGTGCGTACCGACTATGACGATGACGAGAGCGAAGATACGCCCGAGGATGATTTCAGCTTGATTCTCATCGACAACATCATCATCTCGCCGCCGGCGATGGGCGTGAGGATTTCGCAGTTCGGTGCGCCGGCGATGCCGGGTAACGTGGCTTTCCGCGGACAGCGTGCGCCGTTCGACATCGCGTTCCCGTCGGTCGACGATCTCGGCAAGATCCACGGACAGATCAAGGTTGATTATATCTCGAACAACTCCAATGAGGTTGACGCGACCTTCATTGGTGCGATGACGATGAATTACCGCTGGCGTTATCTCGATCAGTTGACGGACGACTGGAAGGAACTGCTCCTCTTGCCGAGCGCGAACGATCCGAAACGCTTCGTTTCGACCGAACCGATCGAGGGGCTGGGCGAAGGTGATATCGAATACAACGCGCGCGCGACGGTGAATGCGCCGTTCTACAAGTATCACGACTACGCCGAGCTGCCGAACTTTGAGTGGCCCATCGACATCAGCGAACGCCGCGGAGATGTGAAGGTCGATGCGACGGAGGATGGCGTTTATGGTCCTAAGTCCGACACTCCGCTCTCGCCTGCGCTCGGCACGAACTACTTCATCCGCATTCGCGAAGGCAAGAGCGATCTGCAGGGCGTGCGTCTCCATGTCAGGAAGGCGGGCGACACGTCGTCCGAAGGCACGGCGATCGAGATGACGCTCGTCTCCGACAATACCTGGCGCGGATTCTACCAGACGCTGGAAAGCTTCAGCGAAGGCGTGAGCTATCGCATCGAGGCGTATGACCGCCAGACGGCGACCGGCTGCGATTATCAGTGGACGACCAACTGGTACCGTGGGTCCGATCAGACCAAGATCCCGGCGAATGACGTTCTGACGGAGGGAACGAAGGCTAACTGGACGACGGTTCCGTGTGATGGCGTCACGGGTTATCTCATGTTCCAGTTCGAGGACTCCTCGCTTTCGCTTTCGGTCATACACGCCGATTATCAGAACTTCAACCGCTGGACGGACGCGATGCGTTACGATCCCGACTTCCTCGGCACCTCGCAGGAGCTGCCGACATCCGGCGTCTCTCGCGCCGCCCGCGACTTCGATGACAATTACACCGAGGGTTGGTATCCGTCCGTCGCGACCAATGTTCTCTGGCAGGAACCGTTCGATCTCACGCCAGGCCAGGAAAGCGAGTACGTGCTCAATAAGCCGTTCACCGGCAGGAAAACGACTCCTCGCGGCAACTGGTACGCGCGCGCCGGCCAGTGGGTATCTGAGCAGTGGGGAGGCACCGGCAAGTCGATTGCCTTCCAGATGAAGAGCGACTACGGTTCCCTTGAATTCAAGGAGTCGATGCTCATGCGTCCCCGTGGTATCGAGTCGATGAGTTATTCTGCGCGCGTCGCCCAGAGTCATGACATCCATTCCTTCAACTACTACGCCGATGCCACGAACTCCGTCTACACCCGCAAGAACTACACGTTCATCGTGCCGACGGCGATGAGCATTTTCGCGAGAGACGGTGATTTCAACGGCAACGGTTCGATCTCCGCCATCGCCTATTACCGTGAGACGGTCGGTGGCTACGAGGTACGCGTCGAGCGCTCCGAGACGAACAAGGTGGTGATGGCGCTCTACAAGTGGCATTCGGACGGCACCACGTCGCTTCTCGGCACGACCCAGGGCAGTAAGGACTACGTCTATTACGACCTCGGTCTGTCCGGTCGCAATGACACGACGCTTGATCCGCCGATCGGCCGTCTCTTCATCTCCTGCTCCAACCAGGTCAACGGTTCGGTGATGATCGTCGCCGGTTTGAGAAGTGCCGCTTCCAAGGCGGGCGCGGTCTCGAGCGGCAATCCGTTCTGGAAGATCTCCTATGTTGATAGTGACAATCCGTATACTTCAGGCACGTTCGGCGTGGGGTCAGCTGGATGTCCCGCGATCTTCGTGCGTCCTGCATTGGTGGACAAGTCCGTTACTAACAGTGACTGCGACAAGACGGTGAGTGGCGGCACTCTCAAGTATTCGAGCCAGGCGAAAAACATCACCTTCGGCACCGAGAAGCCGCTCATCCAGAAGGAGGCGGATTATGCGGCCTGGAACATCTACGAGCAGCGGTTGCCGCGCAAGAACTACGAGAAGGATGCGCCGGCGACTCCGGGAACATACGGCTTCAAGGCGAAGGCACCTGAGCAGATCGCGCAGCTGACCATCAATGACTTTGACAGCGGCGAGAACCTCTTTATCATCACTAACATCATCAACAGCTTCGGCTTCATCACTCACGAGATTCCGCTGCGACTTCCTCAGGACGTGACGGTCATGCTGGAGGCGACCGGCGTTGCGGGTGGTCCCGACATCGTGTTCGACAATCTCGAGATCCGTCAGTGGCGCGGCGAGGATTACGACAATGACTTCTCAGGAAACGCAGGACACTTCGGTGACATCACCTACGGTGCGCCCACCAACTTCGTGTACACGACCGGTTGGCTGGATGAAAAGCTCGGGCTTGAGCTTTCCCCGTTGAGGATTCCGGTGGACGTGCCTGGCGGCTTCCGTTCGCCGCTCTTTGATGGCAGCAACGGTCGCGGACTCGGTCTTGGTTCGATCGGCTTCACCTATCGCGATGCCGACCGCAGAACGCGCCTCCTCGTGCAGGTTATGCGTGATGTGATCCGCGGCGAACTCAAGTCGGTGACGGAAAACCTCTATGGATGGGAGACGGTCGAGGTCATCGACTTCTCCGGTCTTACCGATGATCAGCTGAAGAACGGCTGCTACAACAGCTACATCGGCGAGCATGGCGTACAGGGCGTGATGCGTGTTATCGTCGACCCAACCGTCATCGCCGAGGCGAACGACGAGAGCTACAATCCGAACCGCGATCCGTCCTATGGCCGCATCTACATCATGTATGTGAACGCGAAGGACAATCCCGAACTCGATAAGGGCAGCTGGTGGGGATGGAACTTGAGGACTACGGACGATCCGCAGAAGTGGCTCTTGAGGGACGGCGTCGATGACGTGCGTGCCGATCGCCGCGGACTTTCCTATGCGCTTAATAACTCGATTGAGGACGGCTGCCGCTCCGATAACGAGTACGCGACCCACAAGCCGTTCCTGCAGACTCCGATCTTCGTAACCCAGGGTGGGGACGGCGTGATCGGCGAGGT
This sequence comes from Verrucomicrobia bacterium UBA1727, assembly GCA_002315875.1. GTDB lineage: Bacteria > Verrucomicrobiota > Kiritimatiellia > RFP12 > UBA1067 > UBA1067. The sequence continues at coordinate 17,621 of DCIL01000052.1, forward strand.
TTCGTTCAAGGCGCGTCGTTACACTGCGGGTGATATCTCGCCTACGGTCGCGATCTACGGCACGACTTCGGTTGATCCCGGTGCTGCGGATGCCGAGTTTGAGTATCTCGACGAGGTTGTGATTACCTGCGACCGTTACGAGAACTTCACCTTCCAGGCGCCGCTCAACAAGAACTACACCGCCTTCCGTCTGGCGGTTACGGGTGTGGACGGCATCAAGGGTGACGGCAGCGAGTATCGTCCCGACGATCCGCCGGCCGGTCCGCCGCCGAAGACGGGCTTCGTCCGTCGCGTGCTCATTGACGAGGTGGCGGTCTTCGAGGCGATCCGCGCGCGGCTCGGCTTCCGCAACGTTGGCGCGTTCCGCACGCATCTCGCCAATACGCTTGCGATCGTCGGCATGCCGCTCAAGAGCGAGCAGCCGATGGCCGGGGAATCGTGGGGCGTGCAGACCGAGCTTTATGCCGCGCAGCTTTCCGAGAAGATCGATCTCAAGACGCCGGGGCGTGAACCTAAGGTCTTCTTCCACTGGTACGAAGGCGATTGGCCGTGGGGCTATGAGAACTGGAAGAACAAGGCGAGCGGAAACGGAGAACTCGCGCGCTGCCGGGATGTATCCAACCTCGTTTACCGTGCAAGCTACGAGGCGGCGCCGAATGCGGTCGTGACGCCCAAGTCCACCCGCGGCGATACGGTCGTCCAGTTCGCGATGGAAGTCGTCTTCTATATGGAGGGACAGGACGTGGCGCTTACGAACGTGCTGACATCGTCCGACTGGGTCAAGCCCTATTGGTATGATCCGATCGATCTCAACGCCTCGATTGGCAACGGACAGTTCGCCGCCTATACGATTCTCGATACAGTCGCACCGGGTTGGGCTTGGCTCAACGAGTTCAATGTCTTCGGCATTGAGGATCCGGTCATGCGTCGCAACACCGATCGTGATTGTCAGTATGTCGAGGTTGCCGTTCCCGCCGAAGCTGATCTCACCGGCTGGAGCGTGAGGATGGTTACGCAGGGCAATTCGTTCACGACGGTCACGACCAACACGATCGCGGTCTTCGGCGAGGGTGGACTTGCCGCGACCAAGCCCGATCTCATCGGCAGTGCGAGCGGCATGGTCTTCCGCGTCATCTGCTGCCCGCAGGCGATGGGCAACCGCCTTCACAAGGAGGACGGCACTGCGGACGCGATCTGGAAGTTCGCGAATACCGGCGGACCTTTCGGTAGTTCGCCTAACTACATGCTTGATTACGAGTCACCGGTCGGCATTCAGCTGGTGCGTCCGCGCGGTGTCATCGAACACGAGATCGTCGTCATCGGCACCAACTCTCTCTATTCGCTTGGTCGCGAGTTCCGTCCCGATGAAATCTGCGATTATCTCAATAAGAAACTGCCGCGGGCGAAGTTCTTCGTGGCCGGTAGCGATGACGGCGGCGAAGATCGTTCGCTCAGTGTCTGGGATTCGCGCGGCGAGGTCTCGAATTTCTGGGATCGCGCGATGCTCCGCACGCCGGGCCGCATCAACACGTTTGCAGACGGCACGCCGCAGTATCTCGATCCGGACCATCCGCGTCCGTTCGGATCATCGGTCTTCATCTATTCCAATCTCTCGGGTCTCAACATCGAGCAGGCTGGTGCGGACGGCAAGTACACCACCAACTCTCAGATTCTCGTCATTCAGGCCGGGTCGCTCAAGGGTACGGACATCACCTACCGCGTGAGCAACTGGTATGAGCTCGGAAAGGTGACTGAAAACAACGTTGAGGTCGCTCCGGAGCGTATCGTCAGGCGGTCCGATCACGAATGGCGCGTCAATGTCGGACGCGGCGCTTCCAATACCGTCTATGTCGTAGCCAAGGCCGACGTCTGCGAGCAGCTTCGGAAGTGGGGCATTGACGAGCATAATCCTTACACTCCGGCGGTAATGGACTGGTTCAAGAAGGGATGCGACATGTACGGCAACAAGTGGCCGGACTATGACAAGATGACGGCCTACCGCGCTTCCTTCCTTCATTATCCGGTTGACCCGGAGGAGCTTGCGAATCCGACGAACTATATGTCGATCACCGAGATGTACTGGCTTGATATGTGTCCGACCATTTCCAACCAGTTCTTCATTGCCGGCAATGCGGACGTACCTGAGGAGAAGTATCTGCCCGGTAAGTTCCCTGGCGAGGTCATTACCAATAAGGAACTGACGGTCTTCATGGCGATTTCGAACGGTCTTGCGCACGCGACCTCCGCTTCGACAACCAATACCTATTACGCGCCTTATGTCATCCGCGGCATTGATCCGGGCTACACATCTTGGGACTACGCGCACTCTTCGGCGACGAACTGGTATTCGGCGAACTTCAAGATTAACGGCATTCTCATCAACGGACTTACCGATCCGACCAAGGACGAGAGCTGGATTGGCCTCAGGTGGTTCGTGTTTGACGAACATTCGTTTACGACCGACTTCACATCCAAGATCCAGGTTGCAGATCCCTATTCTTCGCGGTCGCCAGGTTGGACTCGCGGGTGGGGCGATTGGTTCAAGGAGCACGGATACGACAGTCCCGTCTGGTTCCGCGGCGCTTTGGACGTGAAGCAGCTTCCGTACCATGTCGAGATATTGCGTCCCGAGAACGAACTTACCGAGTGACGGCGATGAAGACATATGTTTGCGGACACCGCAATCCCGATGTAGATTCCGTGATGAGCGCCTTTGCGCTTGCCGATCTCAGGCGGCGCACGGGCACTGAAGATGTCGAGGCGATTTCGGCGGGACGTCTCCCTGAAAAGGCGCTCTGGCTTTTCAATCATTTCGGAATTCGTCCGATCCGTCAGAAGCGCGATGTCTATCTTAGGGTTCGGGACGTGATGGACGCGTCCTTGCCGCTGATACCATCCGACATTCCGCTCATCGATGCGCTCAAGCAGCTTGAAGCGAGCGGTGAGTCGTCATTGCCGGTGAAGGGGACCGACGGACGCTTTGCCGGCATGCTTTCGCCTGCGAAACTGCTCGGTCTTTTCATCGCCAAGTCCGATCTCTTGATGTCCGTCGGCGAGGCGCCGCTCCATCACTGTTCGATGCAGCTTCACGATTTTGATCGTGTTCACGACATCCGTTCCGCGGCGGTTCGCAATCCGCACAACCACTTTCCGGTGGTGGACGAGAGGGGGCAGCTCGTGGGCACTGTTCTCAAACGTGCCTTTGCCGAGGAGCCGCCCTATCGGATGATTCTCGTCGATCACAACGAGATTGATCAGGGCATTCCGGGGCTTGAGGAGATTCCGGTAATCGAAGTCGTCGACCATCACCGCATTGCCTTCGCATCCACTCGCGATCCGATCAAGTATACCGCCGATACGGTCGGCTCAACCTGCACGCTCGTGGCGCGGATGTTCCGCGCGGCCGGGGAGCGTCCCACCCGCGAGGTGGCTGGCGCGCTCATTGCCGGCATCGTTTCGGATACGCTTCTGTTTCAGTCCCCGACCACAGCCAAGGCGGATCGCGACATGTGCGTTTGGCTCGAGAAGCTTTGCGGTGAGAAGGCGGAGGACATTTTCGCAGGTCTCATGTCCATCGCCTCGCCGCTCGCTACGATGTCCGCGGACAAGGCGATCGCCTCCGATGCGAAGACCTATACCGAAGGCGGACGGCGCTTTGTGGTCGCGCAGATCGAAGAGTCGCAGCTGGCGGTCTTCCATCAGCGGCAGGCGGAGATTGCCGCGGCGATTGATGCCGCGGTCAAGGCCTCGGGACTCGACTTCATGGCGCTTATGGTGACTGATCCGGTGCGCGGCAATTCCGAATTGCTCGTCCGCGGCAGCGAGTCCGTGATTCGAGCGCTTCCCTATCGCCGCGGACAGAGCGGAACGCTTCTTATGCCTGGAGTTCTTTCGCGTAAGAAGCAGCTCCTGCCGGGAATCCTCTCCGCATTGAGCTGAGCGATATCCAGGAAGGGAATTTTGGTATAATACACAGAAGTTTTAAGGTGAAAGATTCAGAAAATGTTCAACAATAAGGTCTATCACAAGATTGACGCCCTGTCGGGGTCGGTTGCCACTCTCCGAGCTGAGGGAGTCCGCTACAATGAAATCGCTGAAGTCGAGAGCCGTGCCGGCACTTCGCTCGCCCAGGTCATCAAACTCGACGGCGACAATGTGACGCTGCAGATTTTCGCAGGCGCGCGCGGCGTCGACACTTCCGCCAAGGTGCGTTTCCTCGGTGAGACGATGTCCGTTCCCTATTCCGATGCGCTGCTCGGTCGTGCGTTCACCGGCGCTGCGAAGCCGCGTGACGGAGGCCCGGAGATCCACGACAATCCTTCTCCGATCGGCCAGCCGTCGGTCAATCCCTCGAAACGAATCATGCCCAACCGCATGGTGCGCACGAACATTCCGATGATCGACCTGTTCAACTCGCTGGTCGTCTCCCAGAAGCTTCCGATTTTCGCGCGCGCGGGCGAACCTTACAACGAGCTCCTTTCGCGCATCGCGCTGCAGGCGAACTCCGACGTGATCATCATCGGCGGCATGGGCCTTAAATACGATGAGTATCTTAAGTTCCGCACGACGCTCGATAAGTCCGGCGCGCTCGCCAAGACCGTGATGTTCGTCCATACCGCGGCGGACCCGGTCGTGGAGTGCATGCTCGTGCCCGACGTCTCGCTGGCGGTTGCCGAGAAGTTTGCGCTCGACGGAAAGGACGTGCTGGTCTTGCTGACGGATATGACCTCGTTCGCCGATGCGATGAAGGAAATCGCGATCACGATGGAGCAGATTCCTTCGAACCGCGGTTATCCGGGCGACCTTTATTCCCAGCTCGCCGCGCGCTACGAGAAGGCGGTCGACTTCGACGGTGCCGGTTCGATCACGATTCTCGCGGTCACCACGATGCCTGGCGATGACGTCACGCATCCGGTGCCGGACAACACCGGCTACATCACCGAAGGCCAGTTCTATCTCAAGAACGGACGCATCGAGCCGTTCGGCTCTCTCAGTCGTCTCAAGCAGCAGGTCAACAAGGCGACCCGCGAAGATCACCGCACCGTCATGGACGCGATGATCAAGCTCTATTCGCAGTACAAGGAGGCGGTCGAGAAGCAGTCCATGGGCTTCAAGATGTCCGAATGGGACGAAAAGCTCCTCAAGTACGGCGCTGACTTCGAGAAGAACATGATGGATCTTTCCGTCAATATCTCGCTTGAAGACGCCCTCGATCTCGGCTGGAAGATTCTCTCCGACAACTTCGACAAGGGCGAGGTCGGAATCCCCTCGAAACTTTCGGACAAGTTCTGGCCCAAGGCATAAAGGAGAATTTAAGATGAAACTCGATCCAACCAAGATGAAGGACTGGCAGGTCGCAGAGGCCGCCGAAGCGAATCTCAAACCTGCCGCGGAGCTTCTCAAGGACCTCGGCATTCAGGACGACGAGTGGGATGCGTACGGTAAGTATCTCGCAAAGGTAGATGTCACCAAGGTCCTGAAGCGCGTGGGCGCCGGACGCAAGGGCAAGTACATTGACGTCACCGCCATCACTCCGACTGCGCTCGGTGAAGGCAAGACCACGACTACGCTCGGGCTCGTCGAAGGCCTCGGCAAACTCGGCAAGAAGGTGATCGGCTGCGTCCGTCAACCCTCGGGCGGTCCGACCTTCAACATCAAGGGCAGCGCCGCAGGCGGCGGACTCGCCCAGGTCATCCCGCTCACTTCGCTTTCGCTCGGCCTTACTGGCGACATTGACGCGATCACCAATGCGAACAACCTGGCGATGGTGGCGCTCAACTCGCGTATGCAGCACGAGCGCAATCACGATGATGCGTGGCTTGCCGAGCGCGGACTCAAGCGTCTCGACATCGACGAGAACAGAATCCAGTTCCGTTGGGCGATGGACTTCTGCGCGCAGGGTCTTCGTAACATCGAGATCGGCAAGGGCGGCAAGCTCGACGGCTACACTTGCAATTCCGGCTTTTACATCACGGTTGCGTCCGAAGTGATGGCGATCATGGCGATGAGTTCCGATCTCGCAGACCTTCGCAAGCGTCTTTCGAAGATCATCGTCGCCTATTCAAAGAGCGGGGCGCCGGTGACGACGGCCGATCTCGAGGTGGACGGCGCAATGTGTGCGCTGCTGGTGAACGCGATCAAGCCGACGCTGATGCAGTCCATCGAGGGACAGCCGATGTTCGTGCATTGCGGACCTTTCGCGAACATCGCCATCGGACAGAATTCCGTAGTGGCCGACAAGCTCGCCTGCGCGCTCGGCGATTATGTAGTTACGGAGTCCGGCTTCGCGAGCGACATGGGCTTCGAGAAGTTCTGGAACATCAAGTGCCGTTGTTCGGGACTCAAACCGGACGCGGTGGTGCTCGTGGCGACGGTGCGCGCGCTCAAGGCGCACGGTGGCGCGCCGAAGGTGAAGGCGGGGCTTCCGCTCGATCCGGTCTACACGACCGAGAATCTCGAGCTTCTTGAGATGGGATGCGATAACCTGCTTGCGCACATCGACATCATCCGTCGCGCCGGCATTCAACCGGTCGTCTGTCTCAACGCCTTCTACACCGATACTCAGGCGGAGCGCGATCTCGTGCGCAAGGTCGCCGAGAAGGCGGGTGCGTCGTTTGCCGTGTCCGATCACTGGCTCAAGGGTGGTGAAGGCGCGATTGAGCTTGCCGAGGCCGTCATCAAGGCGTGCGACGAGTCCAACAGTTTCGCTTTTCTCTGCGACCTCAACGAGCCGCTTAAGGACCGTATCGAGAAGCAGGTCAAGGAGGTGTACGGCGGGGACGGTGTTGACTTCGAGCCGCTCGCGATGGAGAAGCTTGCCGCGTATCAGGCCAATCCCGATACGGCGAAACTGCCGATCTGCATCGCCAAGACGCAATACTCGCTTTCGCACGATCCGAACCTGCTCGGACGTCCCAAGGGTTGGCGCATGCCGGTCAAGGACATTCTCATTTATCAGGGTGCGGGACTCATCGTGCCGGTCGCGGGTGAAATCAAACTCATGCCCGGAACTTCCGCCTCGCCCGCTTACCGTCGCATCGACGTCGATGTCGAGACCGGCAAGGTGAAGGGACTTTTCTAAGCCATGAAGATGAAATTCGTTTCCCAGGAGCGTTACTGCTCCGAATATCTTTCCTATCTCGGCACTGCCAAGACCGCGCGTCGCAGTTACGCCGAAAGCGTGCGGCTTCTGAAAGCCAAGGGCTTCAAGGATATCTCGTCTTTTAAGACGCTCAAGCCCGGCGACAAGGTCTACCGCGGCTATCAGGACCGCACGATCATGGCGGCGGTAATCGGCAAGAAGAAGATTTCCGAATCCGGCATCAAGGTCGTCGGCGGACACACCGATGCGCCGCGGCTCGACCTCAAGCCCCGTCCGATTTACGAGAAGGGCGGTGTTGTCTATTTCGATTGCCACATCTACGGTGGCATCAAGAAGTATCAGTGGCTTACGCTGCCGCTCGCGCTTTACGGACGCGTGGTCCGCAAGGACGGCTCGATCGTCGACATCGCGATCGGCGATGGTAAGGACGATCCCATCTTCATGATATCCGACATTCTTCCGCATCTCGGCAAGGATCAGGAGAAGAAAAAGGTCAATGAGTTCTTTCCGGCCGAAGATCTCGATGTCGTCGCATGGACGACTGGAGAAGGGAAGAGAGAAGATGTAAAAAAGAGTTTGGTTGAGTATTTGAAGAAGACCTACAAGATCGACGAAGAGGACTTTCTTTCGTCCGAACTCGAGATCGTGCCGGCGGGAATGCCGCGCTACGTCGGCCTTGACCGTTCGCTGATCGCGGGATACGGACACGATGATCGCGTCTGTTCGTTTGCGGGGCTCAAAGCGCTTCTGGATGCGTCCGACATCGTTCCTTCCGTCACTGCCACGATTCTCATGTGCGACAAGGAGGAGATCGGCTCGATGGGTGCGACGGGTATGCAGAGCTCGTTCTTCGAAAATACGGTCGCCGAACTGATCGAGCGCCAGGAGAAGGACGCTCGCGATATCATGGTTCGCCGCGCGCTCGAAAAGTCCTCGATGCTTTCGGCGGACGTTACCGCAATCGCCGATCCGCATTTCCCTGACGTCGATTCGACGGGCAACTCGGCGAAGTTCCACAAGGGTCCGTGCGCCTCGAAGTACACGGGCGGAACTTCGAAGGGCGGCGCGAGCGATGCGAGCCCCGAGTTCGTGGCGGAGATCCGCAAGATCATGGACGATGAGAAAATCACCTGGCAGATGGCGGAGCTCGGCAAG
>DCIL01000052.1:25920-26478 GCA_002315875.1 Verrucomicrobia bacterium UBA1727
GCGGCACGATTTCGCAGTACATGGCCCGCTTCGGAATGAACGTTCTCGACATGGGCACCGGACTTTGGAACATGCATGCGCCGTGGGAACTGGCGAGCGCCTTCGATTGTTACGAGACGTATCGCGCCTACTCCGCTTACCTGAGGGCCTGATGAAGATATCGATACTGCCTTCGCTGCTGGCTGCGGACTTCGGATGTCTGGCGGACGAGATTCGCCGCGCCGAGGCGTCCGGAGCGGAGGCGCTTCACCTCGATATCATGGACGCGCATTTCGTGCCGAATCTTTCGTTCGGTCCCGATGTCGTCGCACTCGCCCGCAAGGTCGCGCCCGGCTTCTATCGGAATGTCCATCTGATGATGACGCGTCCCGATCTCTATCTCGAGAAGTTCGCCGCGGCAGGTGCGCAGACGATTCAGATTCATGTCGAGGCGGACTGCGATGTCCATCACGAACTCGCGCGCATTCGTGCGATGGGACTTCGGAATGCGATCGTAATCAATCCGGAAACGCCCGTCGAACGGCTTGAGCCGTATCTCGGCGAGATCGACGAGGCGCT
>DCIL01000052.1:26496-27474 GCA_002315875.1 Verrucomicrobia bacterium UBA1727
TGACGGTGCATCCCGGCTATGGCGGTCAGAAGTTCATTGCGGACTGCCTGCCGAAGGTGACGTGGTTGCGCGAGCGGCGTCCCGATCTCGACATCATGGTCGACGGCGGCGTGAACGGTGAGACCGCGGCACTTGCGGCGAAGGCGGGGGCGAACATGTTCGTTGCCGGTAGCCATCTGTTCAAGCAGGCGGACATGGCCAAAGCCGTAATGGACATGAGAAATTTGATATAATACATCCAATCACATCCAACAAGGAGAAAATCAGATGCAGTTAAATCGCAGAAACTTCCTGTTCGGCAGCGCCGCGGCGGCTACTCTCGCCGGTTGCGCGACGAACAAAATCGGCGCCCGTGAGCTGAAGCCCGGCGAGGTCTATAATGTCGTCATGATCGGTGTCGGCATCCAGGGTCGCGGTCTTCTCAACGGCTTCCTCAACAAGAACAAGCTCGTCAAGGTCACCGGCATCTGCGATGTCGATCCGATCCGTGTCCAGGACTGCGTCACCAAGGTCAACGCCAAGTACGGCAACGTCGCTTGCAAGAGCTATCGCGATTTCCGTGACGTCATGATCGATCCGGCCGTCGATGCGGTCTGCATCGCGACGCCTGACCACTGGCACGCCTACATCTCCGTTGAGGCGATGAAGCATGGTAAGGACGTCTACTGCGAGAAGCCGATGACCTACTCGATCGATGAGGCCAAGAAGGTCATGGCGGCGCAGGAGAAGTACGGCCGCATCTTCCAGAACGGCTCGATGCAGCGTTCCTGGCGCGTCTTCCGCACGGCGGTTGCGATCGTCCGTGGCGGCGGCATCGGTGAGGTCAAGTACGTCGATGCCAACTACGGCCGTGGCGGACAGAAGCTCGGTGGTCCTTCGCATCCGATCCGTTTCTGGGATGATCCCGTCAACGCGGCGACCGAAAGCGCGCCGAACAACGACCTCGGCGACTGGGGCTGGAACATGTGGCTCGGCCCG
>DCIL01000052.1:27484-35596 GCA_002315875.1 Verrucomicrobia bacterium UBA1727
GGCCCGGCGAAGTGGCGTCCGTATTCGGATCAGCTCGCTCCGCGCGGCGTGAACAAGTTCTTCCCGATGTTCTGGCGTTTCGATGACGACATCGGTTCGGGCTACAACGGCGACTGGGGTGCGCACCACCTCGACATCGCGCAGTGGGGTCTCGATATGGATGATTCGGGTCCGTACAAAATCATCCGCTCCGACGAGCCGTACTCGACCAACCTCTACCATGGCGGACGTCGTCAGTTCGGTATGAAGATGAAGTTCCACTCGAAGAAGGACGGCAGCGACATCGAGCTGTATCACGGTCCGTTCGGCGTGTGGGGCACGGTCTTCTACGGCACCAACGGCATCGTCGCGGTGAACCGCGGCAAGATCGCGGTGTGGCACAAGACGGGTCTCGTGCGCCCGACGCCGGAGATCCGCAAGGCGCTTCAGGATGTCTCGTTCAAGAAGGATCTGATCATCGCGGAGTCTGTCGGCAAGGATTACGGCACTGACGCGAACATGAAGAAAGACAACCGTCTCGACCTCGCGCTCGATAAGCTCGAGAAGTACTTCAAGGACGAGATCAAGGCGGCCGACCTTTATGTGAGCAACGACCAGATCGGCAACTTCTGCGAGTGCATGCACAGCCGCAAGCAGACGATCTCGCCGTCGCAGGTCGGTGGCCGCGGCGCGACGCTCTGCCTCCTCTGCAACATGAGCTACGTCTATGACGCCAGCTTCGACTGGGATCCGGTCAAGATGGAGATCGTGGGTGCGAACCCGAAGAAGATTTCCATCAAGCGCGATGTCTATCGCGACGGCTGGGATATCGTTGTCTGATAAGCACAGGCAATGATGCCAAGTGGGCGCAGTTCGTACGAACTGCGCCTATTTGTTTCTCTGCGTCTCTGCGTGAGTACACTTCTTCGTCTGCCGCCAAACGCCGAACGAAAGGTCACACGCCGGATTTATGGTATAATATGCCAATCATTAACCTCTTAAAGGAGATTGGCATGAAGAGATTGGAAGGCAAGACCGCAATCATCACGGGTGCGTCCCGCGGAATCGGTGCGGCGATTGCGTTGAAATTTGCGGAAGAGGGTGCGAAAGTTGTGCTTACGGCGCGGACGGTTGAAGCGTGTGCCGAGACCGAGGCGGCTTGCAAGGCGGCGGGCGCTGAGACCTTTGTCCAGGCCGTGAATGTTGCGGATACCGCGGCAATCGACGGCTGCGTTAAGTCGGTCATCGAGCGCTTCGGACGCATCGATGTGCTCGTCAATAACGCCGGCATCACCAAGGATGGACTTCTGATGCGGATGAGTGACGAGGACTGGGATGCGGTCGTGGATACCAATCTCAAGGGAACCTTCGCCTTCATTCGCGCAGTTTCACGTCCGATGATGAAGAACCGTGCCGAGGGTAATCTTCCCGCGGGCGGAGTGATCATCAACATTACCTCTGTCGTCGGCATCACTGGAAATGCCGGACAGGCCAATTACACCGCTTCGAAGGGTGGCGTTATCGCGCTCACGAAAACCGTTGCCAAGGAACTTGGCTCGCGTCAGGTGCGGTGCAACGCGATTGCGCCTGGTTTCGTGGTTTCGGCGATGACGGACAAGTTGCCGGAAGAGCTTAAGAAGCAGTATGCTGAGACGATTCCGCTTAAGCGTTTCGGTGTCGGGGCCGACATCGCCAATGCCGCGGCATTTCTCGCGAGTGAAGAGGCCTCGTACATTACGGGACAGGTCCTTTCGGTGAATGGCGGAATGATTTAATTAATAACAAAAGGGAAAAAGTACATGGCAAAGGAAGCTAAGAAAACGGGGAATGCCGCGCTGGACGCGGTGATGAGTCAGATTCGCAAGGAATTCGGCGAAATGTCGATCATGCGGATGGGGGATCAGGGGCTGGAGAAGGTCGCGGTTATTTCGACGGGGGCGCTCTCGCTCGATCTTGCGCTTGGTGTCGGAGGGCTTCCGCGCGGCAGAATCGTGGAGTGCTACGGCCAGGAATCGTCCGGCAAGACCACGCTCGCCCTGCATGTCGTGGCGAATGCCCAGAAGGCGGGCGGCGTTGCCGCGTTCATCGATGCGGAGCACGCGCTCGATCCGGGATATGCGAAGAAGATCGGCGTTGATCTCGACAACCTCATCGTGTCCCAGCCGAATTCCGGTGAGGAGGCGCTCACGATCTGCGAGCAGTTGGCGAAGTCGGGTGCGCTCGATGTGATCGTGGTCGACTCGGTTGCCGCGCTTACGCCGCAGGCGGAAATCGACGGCGGCATGGGTGACAGCCATATGGGACTCCAGGCGCGCCTCATGTCCCAGGCGATGCGCAAGCTTACGGCCGTCCTCTGTCAGACGAAGACCCTTTGCATCTTCACCAATCAGGTGCGCGAAAAGATCGGCGTGATGTTCGGCAATCCCGAAACCACTCCCGGCGGCAAGGCCCTAAAGTTCTACGCTTCGGTTCGTCTGCAGGTGCAGCGCATCGGTGCGATCAAGAATGCGGCGACTCAGGTCGTGGGCAATCGCACGCGCGTTAAGGTCGTGAAGAACAAGGTGGCGCCGCCCTTTGCCGAGGCGGAGTTCGACATCCTCTACTCCTGCGGCATCTCCTACGAGGGATCGGTCCTCGACGCGGCACTCGCGCGCGGCATCGTCGAGAAGCGCGGCAGCTGGCTTTCGTTCGGCGATGAGAATCTCGCGCAGGGATCGCTCGCGACGACCGAATATCTCAAGAACAATCCCGAGGTCACTGCGAAGATCGTCGAACTCGTGAAGGCGACTCCGGTCAATGCGGTCGCTGCGAAGAAATAAGCCATCCTCGATGAAGGCGGTGGTGATCCTTTCGGGCGGACAGGACTCCGCCCTCTGTCTGGCGCTGGCGGTGCGCAAGTACGGGGCAGATCAGATTGCCGCGCTCACCTTTGCTTACGGACAGCGCCACTCGATCGAAACCCGGTATGCGCGGCGGCTCGCGCGGCACTTTGCGATAGCCGAGCACAAGGTGGTGCGGCTCGGATTCTACAAGGATCTCACCTCCAACGCGCTCCTGGATTCCAAGACGAAGATCCGCCGCGGCAAGAAGTGTCCCAATACCGTGGTCGAGGGACGCAATGCGATCTTTCTTCAACTTGCCGCGGTCTGGGCGAAGACACTCGGGGCGACGGCGGTCTATACCGGCGTGAGCGAGGCGGATTTCTCGGGTTATCCCGATTGCCGCGAGCGCTTCATCAAGGCCGAGGAGAAGGCGATCCGCCTCGCGCTTGACTATCCCATCCGCATCGTCACGCCGTTCATGCATTCGAGCAAGGCCGAGGAATGGGCGCTGGCGGATCGGCTGGGACTCCTCGACTACATCAACGCGAACACCGTCACCTGTTATAACGGCATCCCTGGGAAGGGCTGCGGAAAGTGTCCCGCCTGCCTCCTCCGCAATCGCGGACTTGCCGAATACCTCTCCGTCTGAGCAATTTTACGGCTCCGTTTTATGGTATAATATTCAAACTATGAAATGGACTAAATCTCTCATACAGACGCTCCGTGAGAATCCCGGAGACGCCGAAATCGATTCGCATCGTCTTATGGTCCGTGCCGGACTCATCCGCAAGATGGCCGGCGGACTCTACACTTATCTTCCCTTGGGCATGCGTACGCTCAAGAAGGTCCAGCAGATCGTTCGCGAGGAAATGGATCGCGCCGGCGCGCAGGAAATCGTCATGCCGATCCTCCAGCCGAGCGAACTCTGGCGCGAGACCGGTCGCTGGGAGTCGATGGGCCCGAACATGTTCAAGGTCAAGGACCGCGCCCAGCACGACTATGCGCTCGCTCCGACTGCCGAAGAGGCGGTGACGGATGTCATGCGCGGTATTGTCAGCTCCTATCGTCAGCTGCCGATGACGGTCTATCAGATCCAGTGGAAGTTCCGCGATGAGATTCGTCCGCGCTTCGGCCTTATGCGCTCGAAGGAGTTCCTGATGAAGGATGCCTATTCCTTCGACACTTCGATGGAAGCTGCCGACGCGAGCTATATGGCGATGTTCAATGCCTACAAGCGCGTTTTCGAGCGGTGCGGACTCAAGGCGGTGCCGGTCGAGGCCGATACCGGTGACATCGGCGGCAAGTTCAGCCATGAGTTCCACGTTCTCGCCGACGCTGGTGAGGATGGCATTGCGAGCTGCGACGGGTGCGGTTACGCCGCCAACCTTGAGAAGGCGGAGAGAAAAGCTTTAGGTGCAGGTGTAGGTGCAGGGGAATGTGCAGGTGTAGAGATGATTCCGACGCCGGGGGCGAAGACGATCACCGAAGTGTCGAAGTTCATGGGTGTACCCGGCTCGGCCTTCATCAAGTCCCTCGTTTATCTGGCGGACGGTAAGCCGGTAATGGTGTGTGTGCCCGGCGACCGTGACGTGAACGAGGTCAAGCTGAAGCACTTCCTCGATGCGAAGAAGATCGAGCTTGCCGATCCCGCGACGATTCTCGAGTATACCGGTGCGAATGCCGGTAGTGTGGGTCCGGTCAAGCCGGCGAAGGAAATCCGCATCCTCTGCGACCAGGAATTGAAGGGCGCAAAGGGTGCGATCGTGGGCGCGAACAAGGATGACCATCATCTCAAGAACGTCGATCTTGACCGCGATGCGAAGATTGCCGCGGATGATTACGCCGATCTCGTGATCGTGCGGGACGGCGACATCTGCCCTAAGTGCGGCAAGCCGATGGCGATCAAGCGCGGCATCGAGGTCGGACACGTCTTCAAGCTCGGCAAGAAGTATACCGATGCGATGAAGGGCGTCTTCAAGACCAACGAGCTCAAGGAAGAGACGATGGTCATGGGCTGCTACGGCATCGGCGTTTCGCGCACGATGCAGGCGGTGATCGAACAGAGTCACGATAAGGACGGCATCGTGTGGCCGACGTCGGTTGCGCCGTTCGCTGTCGTCATCTGTCTGCTCGATCCCGAAAATGCCGAGGTTGCCGCGATTGCCGAGAAGCTCGAAGCCGATCTCGAGGCGAAGGGCGTCGATGTGATTGTCGACGACCGCGTGGAGCGTCCCGGCGTCAAGTTCAAGGACGCTGACCTCATCGGCTTCCCGGTGCGGGTTGTCGTCGGGGCGAAGGGCCTGGCGAACGGCGGCGTGGAAGTGAAGCGCCGTGCGGACGACAAGTCCATGACGAAGGTCGTGCCGCCGGAAGCCGCGCTGGAGACGGTGCTTGCCGCTTTGTGATCGAACAAACTTTAGCTGAGGAGAGCATACGATGAAGAGTCTGATGATTGCCGCGTTGACGTTTGCCGCGTTCGTTGTCGAAGCCTCGCCGCTCAAGCAGGCGGGCAACTGGAAGCTCGACTTCGACGAGAAGACGTCCGTCCTTACCGCAGAAAATGCCGCGCTCAAGATCTCGATGTCCGGCCAGATCGGCTTCGAGTCGAAGGGCAAGCCGTGGACGGTCGTCCATACGCGTGATGCCGCGCGCGGACGTCTTTCCATCGTCGATCCCGTTGGCACCGCGCTTTCCTACGTCTCGTTCCGCGGCGATGGGGACTACTTCTCGCTCATGGTCTTCAACCGTGCAGGCGCGAACTTCTTCCCCGGCACGCTCACCTGGCGTCCGAAGACCACGTTCCGCCGCGATTCCTTCGCGTGCCGCACGATTCCTCAGCCCGGTGAACAGGTGCTGAACTTCGGTGACGGCGCGGCGGATACCTCGCTCAACGATTCGATCTTCGCCCGTGAAGAGGATTTCGCGCTTCGATTCTTCTCGTTCGATACCGAGATCAAGACGCTCGGTATGGGGGCGTATGAGGTCCAGCTTCAGGCGAGTGTCGATGACTCCGCCTATTCCTCGATCGTAATTGACGCCGACACGAAGTATTACGGTTCGCGTTGGGTGCCGGCCTATCATCCGATCGACCGCAGGCGCTGCCCGAAGGCGCCGACCGGATGGATGAGCTGGAACATCTATTTCGACAAGGCCGGCAGTGCCGAGAACCTCGCCGAGGCGCGTATCGGTGCGAAGTATCTCAAGCCGTTCGGAATGGACATCTGGTCGATCGAGTCGTGGCAGGACAATTCCCTCTGGCTCTGGGTGGGCGAGAACTTCCATTGTCACGAGAACAAGTGCTACAAGCCGCAGTTCCCCGAGGGGATGAAGTGGCTTGCGGACGAGATCCGCAAGCTCGGTTTCAAGCCCGGCATCTGGATGACGCTTTACGGTTCGGGTGACAAGGTGTTCCATGATAAGAATCCTGAACTTTATCTCCATGACAAGAATGGCAAGCCGATCGGCAACTGGGCGGGAACGTACATGCTCGACACGACGAATCCCGATTCGCTCAAGCTGATGACGAAACTTGCGCGCCAGGCGAAGGAGGAGTGGGGTTACGAGTTCTTCAAGTTCGATGGCATGGCCAATACGCCCCGCAAGTTCGAGCGTCCCGAGATCCGCGCGCGGATGAAGGATCCGAAGAACGAACTCTGGTTCGAGAATTCGGTGAAGGCGATGCGCGATGGCATCGGCGAGGATTCGCTCTTCCTCGCGTGCATGGGTGACTTTACGGGGACGGAGATAAAGTATGCTGATGCGACCCGTCTCGGTTCGGATGTCGTCGGCTGCGGTTCGAGCAAATTCGGCGAGAACTATCATCCGCTCGGTAATTCACCGACCTACCAGTGTCCGGTCAAGTGGAAGAACGTCCTTCATCAGGCGGAGTGCACCTTTACCCAGATCTTCATAAACAACATCATGGCCTACACCGATCCCGATACGCTGATGGTCGGCCTGGCGCTTGAGAAGCACGAGGCGGAGGTCATGGCGACGATTGTGGGACTTCCCGGTCAGCTGATGTTCGATGGCGACAAGCTCGCGTGCCTGCCGCCGGACCGCATGAAGATGATCCAGCAGGTGCTGCCCGTGGCGGATATCACGCCCCGCAACCTCTATCCTTACGCGGCCGCGGCGATGCTGCCGGTCTGGAACCTGACGGTGACGCGTCCGTGGGGCTCCTGGCACATCGTGGCGCTCTTCAACTGGGATGATGCGCCGAAGACGATGGAGATCTCCTTCGATGATCTCGGCCTCGAAGCGAAGAGGAATTACTCCGTCTACGAGTTCTGGGGACAGAAGTTCGAAGGTTCGGTCACCGGCACGCTTGCCGCCAATCTGCCGATGCGCTCGGTGAAGCTCTTCGCGATTCGAGAGACGTTGGAGCGTCCGCAGTTCCTCGGCGACGACCGTCACATCACGCAGGGCGCGGTCGAGATCGCGGACGAGAAGTGGGATGCGTCCGCTAAGGCGCTTACGCTTACGGTCAAGGCCGTTGGCGGTTTCGAGTTCGAGTATGCCGTGAGCGTTCCGAACGGTTACAGCTTCAAGTTCGCCGAGGCGGCGGACGGCATCAAGGTCTCGGCGAAGACGGCGGAAGGCATCGTGAGGGTGAAGGTGCTCTCAGAGAAGTCCGCCGACGTGCCGGTCGTTCTTTCCTTTGAATAATATCTCCTACCGCCATGACCAGTAATGACGAATACGTCCTTCAACTGCTGACCGAGGCCGGGTTTCTTACTTCCGACCAGGTTTCCGCGGCCGCCGAATCAATGAAGGCGGCCAATGAGACGACGCTGGACGTGTTGCTTGCCGGCGGAGCGATTGGCGAGGACGAGGTGCTCGGTACCATTGCCGAGCAGTTCGGCCTCAAATACTGCCATCTCAATCCCGATGCCATCACCGACGAGACCGCCAAGTCGATTGATCCGGAACTCGCCAAGCGCTACGGCGTCGTGCCGGTTGTGGCGAAGGACGATTCGATTACCGTCGCGCTTTTGGATCCGATGGGATACGATGCCGTCGATTCGCTTCGGTACGTTCTTCACGGAAAGGACGTCGAGGCGGTCATCTCACCGATCGCCGAGGTCAAGGCGATGATGGAGAAGCTGTATCCGTCCGGAGCGGATGCCGATGTCACGACGCGCGACGAGGAGGGGATGGACGATGCGGATGCCGCCGGTGACGAGGGCGCGGTCATCAAGCTCGCCAACATGATCATCACCACGGCGATCAAGATGAAGGCGTCCGATATCCACATCGAGCCGATGGAGAAGGAGTTTCGCATTCGCTACCGCATCGACGGCGCGCTCCG
>DCIL01000052.1:35607-36100 GCA_002315875.1 Verrucomicrobia bacterium UBA1727
CTCCGCAAGATGGACTCGCCGCCGAAGCGCCTGCAGAGTGCGATCATTTCGCGCTTCAAGATCATGTCGAAGATGAAGATCTCCGAGAAGCGCTCGCCGCAGGACGGACGCATCCAGATCACCGTCGGCGGCAAGGATCTCGACTTGCGTGTGAACTCGGTTCCGACCAATCACGGCGAATCGATCGTCATGCGTATTCTCGACAAGTCCAACCTCTCGCTCGGTCTGCCGCAGCTCGGATTCCTCTCCGACGACCAGACGACTTTCGAGCGGCTCATCAAGTTGCCGGACGGCGTAGTGCTCGTCACCGGTCCTACCGGCTCTGGCAAGACGACTACGCTTTACGCCTGTCTCGGACAGATCAACACTCCGGACAAGAAGCTCATCACCGTCGAGGATCCTGTTGAATACCAGATGAGCGGCATCAATCAGGTGCAGGTCAACAAGGATGTCGGACTCGACTTCTCCGCCGCGCTCCGTTCGATTCTGCGTC
>DCIL01000052.1:36116-37062 GCA_002315875.1 Verrucomicrobia bacterium UBA1727
AGGCGCCGAACATCGTGATGATCGGTGAGATTCGTGACGCGGAAACTGCGGACATCGCGATGGAAGCGGCGCTTACGGGCCACCTCGTGTTCTCGACCCTTCACACGAACGATGCGCCTTCGGCCGTTACGCGTCTGCTCGATATCGGCGTCAAGCCGTTCCTCGTCGCGTCCGCCCTGCGCGCCGCCATGGCCCAGCGTCTCGTGCGCGCGATCTGCGAGAAGTGCAAGGAGGAGTACACTCCGACCGAGCGCGAGATCAAGATGCTCAAGGGCCTCGCGTCCGGCGCGATGAACGCCACGATGCCCGAACACATGTTCCACGGCGCAGGCTGCGATAAGTGCGGCCGCACCGGCTATAAGGGACGTAAGGGCATCTTCGAGATCTTCAAGGTCGATGACACCATTCAGCGCCTCATCTTCGACCACGCTCCCGCCACGCTGCTGCGTCAACGAGCCCGCGAAATGGGCATGCGCACGCTGCGTGAGGACGGAATGCTCAAGGTGGCGTCTGGTATGACTTCGCTCGCCGAAGTGCTGCGCGTGACGATGGGAGATGCGGATTAATTTCAATTAAGGAGATTCAGTTAAAGATGAAGAAGTTTCTGAGTGCAAATGAAGCGGTGGCCCATGCGGCTGCGCAGGCAGGTTGTGTTGTTGCGTCCGCCTATCCGGGTACGCCGTCTACGGAGATCCTGGAGAATATCGCGAAGTTCAAGGATACGATCAACTGCGAATGGGCGGTCAATGAGAAGGTCGCGGTCGAGACCGCGGTCGGTGCCTCCATGGCCGGTGCGCGTGCGCTCACGGCGATGAAGCATGTCGGACTCAACGTGGCGATGGATCCGCTTATGACTTTCACTTATGTCGGTCCGCTCGGCGGCTTCGTGCTGATCTCGGCGGACGATCCCGGCATGCATTCTTCGCAGAACGAGCAGGACAACCGC
>DCIL01000052.1:37085-39138 GCA_002315875.1 Verrucomicrobia bacterium UBA1727
CGAAGTTCGCGCGTGCGCTCCTGCTTGAGCCGGCGGACAGTCAGGAGGCCTACGACATGACGATCAAGGCCTTCGAACTTTCCGAGCAGTTCCAGGTGCCGGTCATAATCCGTCTGACCACGCGCACGAGCCATTCGTCCTCGATGGTCGAGCTCGGCGCTTTCAAGCCGGCGCCGCATCCGCTCATCCCCTATGTCAAGAACATCCAGAAGAACATCCCGGTGCCGGCGTTCTCGCCGACTCAGCGGTTGAATGCGCAGAAGCGGACTCTTGCCATGGAGAAGGCGGCCTGTGCCTCAAAGTTCAACAAGATCGTCAAGCCGACTGGGAAAGGGGCAGCCGCCAAGTTCGGCATCGTCACCTCCGCCGTCGCCTATCAGTATGTGAAGGAGATCTTCCCGGACTGCCCGATTCTCAAGCTCGGGTGGACGAATCCGCTCCCGAAGGCGCTCGTCGCGAAGTTCGCCAAGAGCGTGAAGAAGCTCGTCGTAGTGGAGGAGCTCGATCCGTTCCTCGAGGACCAGATCAGGGCGATGGGTATCAAGGTCGAGGCGCACAAGACCGAGCTCAACATGCTCGAGCTCAACGCCGATCGGATACAGAATCTCCGTCATGAGCTCATTGGCGACGTGCCCAAGGCGAAATCTCCGCTCTCGAACTCGAAACTCCAACTTCCTCGCCGTCCCCCGGTGCTTTGCGCCGGCTGCGGACACCGCGGTGTTTTCTATACGCTCTCGAAGCTGGGCGCGACCGTTACCGGTGACATCGGCTGCTATACTCTCGGTGCGTTTCCTCCGCTCAATGCGATGGACTCGACGATCTGCATGGGCGCATCGATCGGCAATGCCGCGGGCATGAAGAAGGCCGGTTTGAAGGGCCGCATCTGCGCGGTCCTCGGCGACTCGACGTTCTTCCATTCCGGCATGACCGGCATCCTCTCCGCTCTCTACAACGGCACGCCGGTGACCACGGTCGTGCTTGATAACCGCATCACCGCGATGACGGGACATCAGGACAATCCCGGCACCGGCAAGACGCTTGCTGGCGCCGATGCGCCGGTGACCGAGATTGCGGACATCGCGAAGGCGTGCGGCTACAAGAAGGTCGCAAAGGTATCTGCGGACGATCTCACGGCGCTTGAGAAGGTGCTCAAGGAATCGATGGATGGCGATGAGCCTGCGCTCATCATCGCCTATGCCCCGTGCCGCATCGCGGCGAAGCTTACCAAGGAAGGACTTTGCGAGACCGATTCCGCCAAGTGTAAGGCGTGCGGCGCCTGCTTCAAGCTTGGCTGTCCCGCAATCACCCGCGGCAAGGAAGTTGCGAAGGGACGCTTCCAGATGAAGATCGATCCCTCGCTTTGCGCTGGCTGTAGTCACTGCACTCAGGTCTGTAAGTTCGGCGCCATCAAGCGCGTTCGCTAATAAAGTCACATCACAAACGGAAAGGTACACAACATGAAGTCATTGGTCTTTGCCGCGGTTGCGGCGCTTACGCTGGGGGCGGTCGCCGAGTATCAGCCCGAGGAATGGAATCTCAAGGCGCGAAAGGAATTCGCCGATTTTAAGTTCGGCATCTTCATTCATTGGGGACTTTACGCCAACTACGCGCAGGGCGAGTGGTATCTCCAGAGCAGCCGTCTCGATGAGAATGCGTACTCGCGCATGATGTACGGCTTTTGTCCTTCGAAATTCGATGCGCACGAGTGGTGCCGCGTGTTCGCCGACGCTGGTGCGAAGTACGTGACCATCACCTCGCGTCATCACGACGGCTTTTCGCTTTGGCCGACGAAGTCCGACGATGGATACAACATCGCTCTGACTCCTTTCAAGCGCGACATCCTCGGTGAACTCGCCCAGGCGTGCCGTCGCGAGGGACTGCAGCTCAACTTCTATTATTCGCTCATGGACTGGCACCGCAAGGATTATCCAGCCGGCGACTGTGCGGACAAGGTGCTGGGCAAGCAGAAGGGCGACTACGCCTCCTACAAGCGCTTCATGCTCAATCAGATCGGCGAACTGATCGACTCCTATCATCCCGGCAACATCTGGTT
>DCIL01000052.1:39223-49326 GCA_002315875.1 Verrucomicrobia bacterium UBA1727
TGGGAGTTCGACGACATCTACGACTTCATCCACTCGAAGAAGACGCTCGTCGCCAACAACAACCACCAGCCGATCCGCGAGAAGGAAGACATCCAGCTTTTCGAGCGCAATCTCCCGGGCGAGACGGGCGCGGGCTTCTCCGCGAATCAGCCGCTGACCAAGACGCGTCCCGTCGAGCAGTGCGACGTCATTCAGAAGAACGTCTGGGGCTATAGGATCGGCGAGAAGAACTTCCGCACGCCTGAGGACGTCACGACGATGATCGTCAAGTGCGCCGCGAAGAATCTCAACCTTCTCATGAACATCGGGCCGGACGGGTCGGGACAACTTCCGAAGCGCGCCGTCGAGGTGATGGCTGAGGTCGGCAAGTGGATGCGCGCGAACGGGCATGCGATCTACGGCACCGTCAACGGTCCTATCCAGGAGAAGAACCGCGTCTCCACGAAGAAGGGGGACCAGGTCTATGTCTTCCGTCTCGAGGAAGGCAAGTACCCGGTGCTGGAGAAATAAGGATTTGAAGAGCATAACCTTAAAGGCGGGACGCGAACGCAGCGTTCTCAAGGGGCATCCGTGGATCTTCTCGGGTGCTCTTGCCGATATTCCTGAAGACGCCACGCCGATTTCAGGCGAGACGGTCGAGGTCTGCGATGCGAAGGGTGTGAAACTCGGGCTCGGCTGGTATTCGCCGGCGAGTCAGATTCGCGTGCGAATGCTTCCGCTCGGAGATGACGTTTCATCGGTTGTCGGTGCCGCGGTCGGACGTCGCGCCGACTTCTTTGCCCAAGGTTATACTAACGCCGTGCGACTCGTAAACGCCGAGTCGGACGGACTACCAGGCGTTGTCGCCGATTATTACGCCGGCTTCGTCGTCCTTCAGCTTACCTCCGCCGGTGCGGATGCGAATCGAGAAGTGATAGCAGATGCGCTGATGACCTTCGCTCCGTTCTGCCGCGGAGTGAGCGAGCGCCTTGATCTCAAGGATCGCGAGAAGGAGGGACTGCGCATCGCCGAGTTCGAAAACCTTCGTGGGGAAGAACCGCCGGATGAGATTGAGATAACTGAAGGTCCGTGCAAGTTCCTCGTGGACGTCCGCAAGGGACACAAGACCGGCTTCTATCTCGATCAGCGCGATGCGCGTATGCTCGTGGGTTCTCTCGCCAACGGCTGCGAG
This sequence comes from Verrucomicrobia bacterium UBA1727, assembly GCA_002315875.1. GTDB lineage: Bacteria > Verrucomicrobiota > Kiritimatiellia > RFP12 > UBA1067 > UBA1067. The sequence goes on from DCIL01000052.1 coordinate 40,395, forward strand.
GTGCTCAACTGCTTTTCGTATACGGGCGGGTTCGGACTCTTCGCGCGCGCTTGCGGAGCGGCGAAGGTCTCGCAGGTCGATATCAGCGGCGAGGCGCTGGCGATGGCTAAGAAGAACGAGCATCTCGTCCATATGTGCGGCACCGAGATGGAGTATGTCGAGGCCGATGTCTTCGAGTATCTGCGCAAGTGCCGCGATTCTGGCAGGAAGTTCGACATGATCGTTCTCGATCCGCCGAAGTTCGCCGCAGTGAAGTCGCAGGTGATGAAGGCCGCGCGCGGCTATAAGGACATCAATCTTCTCGCGATGAAGCTATTGAAGCCGAACGGATTTCTTGCGACTTTCTCCTGCTCGGGGGCGATGACGAGCGAACTTTTCGACAAAGTCGTTTCCGAGGCCGCGGTGGACGCAGGACGCTCGTTCCAGATCGTTACGCGTACTCGTCAGGGACTTGACCATCCAACTCTACTGTCGTTTCCCGAGGGCAATTATCTCAAGGGCGTGATTCTGCGCGCCGTGAATTGATTCAGTTTTAACTGCAATGAAAGGTCAGTCGATGAAAATCAAAGCAACTGCCGCAGCCATCTTGATGATTCCGATGATCGCCTCGGCGGCGGAAACCGTGCTGTGGCCGGGTGACGCCAAGGCAGAACTCAAGGCGCAACCGTCGTCCACCCTCGCGTTTGCCGCGGACGGCACCGCGCTCGTTGACACCGGCGTCAAGTATACCTGGCCTGGCGTGCGGCTTGATTTCAAGGGGAATCGCGATCTTTCGAAGTTCGGCTCGCTCGTCTTCGCCGTCTCGAATCGTCTTGATCGCAAGGTGACGGTGATGGTGAGCGTCAAATGCCGCAACTACCAGGGCAAGTCCCCGGGCGGACAGCGCGCGCTGCGTCCCCACGAAGCAGCTAATCTCGTCGTCAATCTCTCGCCGATGCCCTGGCAACTCGACAAGCCCTGCAAGTTCATCGGTATGAACGGATACCCTGCGGCGGGTGGTGTCGGGGACGGTGTCTTTGATGTTTCAAACGTCGCGTCGATCCACATCTTCGTCACCGAGCCGAGCTCTCCGCATGCCTTTGCGCTCTCGAAGGTCACAGCGGGTGGCGCGCCGACGAAGGCGAAGCTGCTGAAGACGGACGAATTCTTCCCGTTCGTGGATCGTTACGGACAGTTCAAGCATGACGAGTGGCCTGGCAAGGTGCATTCCGACAAGGATCTCAAGGATCAGGCCGCGGAGGAGAGCGTCTGGCTTCGCAATCATGAGAAGTATGCGATTCCGGACTGCGACGAGTATGGCGGCTGGACGAAGGGTCCGAAGCTGAAGGCAACGGGATTTTTCCGCACCGAGAAGGTCAACGGCAAGTGGTGGCTCGTGGACCCGAACGGATACCTCTTCTTCTCCCACGGCGTCACCTGCATCAACAGCGGCGAGGGCGTGACCGCGATCGGCCACCGTGAGAATTATTTTGAAGAGCTTCCAGATCGGAAGGACAAGGTCTTCGGCCGCTTCTACGGCAAGGCCTGGCATGCTGCGGCGAAGGGTTTCTATTCCCAGACCAACAACGTGCCTTTCGATCTTTATAACATCGGCGCGGCGAACATGGTCCGCAAGTACGGCAAGGATTGGTCCTCGATCGCCGCGACGCTTGCGCACCGCCGTCTGCATGCGTGGGGACTCAACACGGTCGCGAACTGGTCGCAGTACCAGGTGTATTCGCTGAGGAAGACCCCGTACACCGTGACCTTCGGCACTGGCGGAATGCCGCGGCTCGAGAAGTCCGGCGGCTGGTGGGGCAAGCTTCCAGATCCCTTCCATCCTGATTTCGAAAAGACCCTCCGTCAGCGCGCGCGGCAGGTCGCCAAGCAGATGAAGGACGATCCGTGGTGTCTCGGTGTCTTCGTTGACAATGAGCTCGCCTGGAATCGCAACTGCGATCTCGAGAACGTGGCGGACTGCTACTTCAAGAAGGTTGCGAAGGTCGTCCACGAAGAGATTCCCAACCACCTCTACCTCGGCTCGCGCATCGCAGGCGGTCCCGATGAAACGCTCGCCATCGCGGCGAAGTACTGCGACGTCGTTTCGGCTAACGTCTACCGTCACATGATGGATCGCGATCTGCCGGCTGGGAGCGTGGATAAGCCGATGATCAACGGCGAATACCATTTCGGCGCGCTGGACCGCGGCATGTTCCATACGGGACTCGTCGCCACCGACAATCAGGCGGACCGTGCCGAGTGCTACAAGCGGTACGTGAACAGCTGTCTCGATCATCCTCGCTTCGTCGGCACGCACTGGTTCCAGTGGAAGGATCAGCCGCTTACCGGCCGTGGCGATGGCGAGAACTATCAGATCGGCTTCCTGAACATCGTCGACAATCCGAACACCGAACTCGTCAACGCCTCGCGTGAGATCGGTCGTACGATGTACGAGCGGCGTTTCAACGGACCCAAGAAGCCGAAGGTCGCGCAGAACGATCTCAACTACTGGTGTACTTGGGGCATCCAGGGTTCAACCGCCAAGAAGAGTAAGGAAGAGGGCATCATCCAGTTTGACGGCGATCAGGGCGGCACGACCATGCAGCGCGCCAACCTGAACGAGAAGACGCTGTTCGGCCCCAAGGGCTGGGCGACGACGTTCTTCCCGAGGATTCGCAAGGACATGTATCTCCTCCTGGATGACGGCTGGGACGTTCCTCCTATCACCCTCGCCACCGGCACGAACATGTGGATGTTCTCGCGCTGCTATCCCGACCCCGAGCGATTCCCCTCGCTTACGGGCAGCGAGGGTGAACGCCTCTGTCAGCTCAACGAGCGCGTCAAGTCCTGTGGCTGGAAAGGTCTCGCGCTTTGGATCGCCTGTCACTGTCCGGGCGAGAGTGGCTGGAACGAGAAGACGAAGTCCTTCGGCTTTTTCGACGATGCGAAGTGCCGCGCTTCCTGGGCGCAGCGCATGCGCTGGTCGAAGGAGGCGGGCGTGCGCTATTGGAAGGTGGACTGGGGCGTTCACGCTTCCGAGTCCGGCTTCCGTCAGCTGATGAGCGAGGTGAAGGAAGAGGTCTATCCCGAACTCGTGCTCGAGCATTGCTGGAGCATGAAGCCGCTCAACGGCTTCTGGCCGCAGAAAGACGGCACCAATGCCGGTCCGCGCCGCCTTTTCGGTGACGAGCGCTGGGAGGCGTTGCGTACTCGCTTCACGCAGATTCTCGCTTCGTCCGACGTCTTCCGCACCTACGACTTCATGGGTGGTGTCGGAATCGCCACTACGCTTGAGCGTCTCGCCTATTTCTCGCAGATCGCCGAAGCGTCCAACATGAAGGTCGTATTCAACGTCGAGAACCTCAAGATAGTTGCCGCGACGCTCGGCTACAGTGTCGGGATGATGGAAAACTGGGATCCGAAAGATCCCGTGCGCTATCACGACATGTTCTACCGCTGGCAGAAGATCGCGCCGCCGTACGGACACGATCTCGGCATCAAGACGTATTACAGCAAGGAGTCGCTCGAAGAGCACGTCGATGTCAAGGACTCCTGGTACACGCCTTGCAACAACAGCCGAGTTTCCCAGATCGCGCCGGCTGAAATTTCGCGCGGCATTGAGTTGCCGAAGTTCAAGCGGATGCTCAACAAGGGACTGCGCCCGTACGCTGCCGTCGGACGCTATCCGAACGGTGCGCTCGCGCTCGCCACCTTCGCTCGCACTCATGGCGATAGGAAAGCCGAAAAGGGTTTGGCCGAGTATGAGGTCGATGCGGCGCTCGAGAAGGGCAAGCCATGTCTCGTGTCCGCGATCGGACAGTGGGTGCTCAAGGGCGGACTCGTCGGCGGCACCAAAGTCATGGCCACGGGTGCGGATGGCAAGAAGGTCGACGTTACCGATCAGGTCGTGAAGAATGCGGACGGTTCGGTCACGCTCAAGGTCGGTGTGGTGCGTTCCAATTGCGACATCTGGTGCGCGATTCTGGAGGTCGAGTGACGCAATGAAGACCGTCGACAGAATCGTCAAGTTGATCGGAGACGTTTCATCGTCTCTGCCGACAGACGTGCTCGCGTCACTGAAGCGCGTCGGACGCAAGGAGACGAAGGGATCGCCCGCCGCTGTGGTCATCGACACCATTCTCGAGAATTGTGCGCTCGCGAAGAAGAAGAGAGTTCCGCTCTGTCAGGATACGGGCACGCTCGCGTTTTACGTGAATGAGTCCCTGCGGCGCAAGGTCACGCCCGCTGTGATCAAGCGGGCCGTGGCAATTGCGACCGAGCGCGGTTACTTGCGCAAGAACTGCATTGATTCGGTGACCGGATTCTCTTACGATGATAATTGCACTGAAGGCGCTCCCGTGATCCATTACTGCGAACGCGAAGGCGTGACGCTTATTCTCAAGGGCGGCGGCAGCGAGAATATGTCGCGGCAGTATTCGCTGCCGGATTCGTCGCTTGGAGCGGGACGCGACCTCGAAGGCGTCCGCAAGTGCATTCTCGACGCGGTGCAGAAGATCCAGGGTTACGGCTGCGCGCCCGGCATACTAGGCATCTGCATCGGTGGCGATCGCGCCACGGCCTATGAAGTCGCCAAGGAGCAGTTGCTGCGTCCGCTCGACGAGAAGGTCTCGGTGACGTCCGCAAACGCCGCGCTATTGAAACTCGAGAAGCGAATCCTTAAAGAGGCCAATTCGCTCGGTATCGGTCCCATGGGGCTTGGTGGCAAGACAACGCTTCTCGGAGTCAAGATTGCCTCGCGTCCGCGCGTACCTGCGTCTTTCTTCGTTACGATTGCCTACATGTGCTGGGCGTGCAGAAGGGGAAGTTGTGAGGGTTGAGAAGGTTGAGAGAGTTGAGATGTTGAGAGAGTTGAGAGGGTTGAGATGTTGAGAAGTTTGGATTTTCCTTTTGATGAGCGGACTGTGAGATCGCTCAAGGCCGGGGACGCGGTTTCGATCTCCGGTCGCATCTATACCGGACGCGACAAGTTTCACAAGTACTTTGCGGACGGCGGACGCTTGCCGGTCGATTTCAAGAATGGCGCGCTCTTTCATTGCGGACCGGTTTGCGTGAGTGACGGCAAGGACGGCTGGCGCGTGGTTGCCGCGGGTCCGACTACCAGCGTTCGTGAGAATCCCTACGAGCCGGCGTTCATTGCCGCATCGGGAGTTCGGCTCATCATCGGCAAGGGGGGAATGGACGCGCAGACGCTTGCGGCGTGCAAGAAGTACGGCGCGGTCTACATCCAGGCCGTCGGCGGCGCGGGCGCGCTTTACGCCGCGGCAGTTCGGAAAGTCGCCGGTGTTTCGCTACTGAAGGAATTCGGCGCGGCCGAGGCCGTCTGGCATTTCGACGTCGAGGACTTTCGTGGCATCGTGGCGATGGACAGCCATGGTAATTCGCTTTTTGACAAAGTGCAACAAACCTCAGCCAATCTCTTATCTTCTCTTTCTACATAATATTTCACCTTTAACTTTTCCCCTTTCACTTTTCCCTTTTCCTTTTTCCTTTTTCCTTATGCTAATTCCATCGTTTCAGGTTGATCACACCAAGATCGTTCCCGGAATTTACGTCTCGCGCACCGATACGCTCGGCGCGGAGACCGTAACGACCTATGACATCCGGATGAAACATCCGAACATCGAGCCGGCGATTCATCCCAACGCGATGCATACGATCGAGCATGTCGTTGCGACTTTTCTGCGCAACGATCCAGTTTGGAAGGACAAGGTCGTCTATTGGGGACCGATGGGATGTCTTACCGGATCCTACCTCATCATGAAGGGCGCACCCGATCCCGAAAAGGATCTCGCACCGTTGATGATCGCGGCGTTTCGTCATCTTGCCGATTACGAAGGGGAGATTCCCGGCGCGACGGCGGTGAACTGTGGGAACTTCCGCCTGCACGATCTTGCGATGGCGAAGTGGGAGGCGGCTGAATTCGTCAAGCGCCTTGAGTCCGCACCGTCCTTCAAGTATCCGACGGTAGAGCGCATCAAGGTCGAAGGCGACCGTACATTTTTCGATTCATAACATTATACGCAAATGGCAGATTGTTCAAGCATCAGGAAATTCACTACGGCAGAGGACTACCGCAAGAACTTCATCATTCAGTCCGAGATCGACAAGTATCTCCCCAACGGCAAGCATTTCATCGATGAGGACGAGATCGTCCGTCTCATCGCGGTCATGGATTCGCGCAAGGAACCGGACGCGGCTCGGGTGCGCGAGATCATCGCGAAGTCCGAATCGTCCTGTGAGACGCTGTTACCGTCCGAAACCGCCGAGCTGATGCTCGTTGATCCTAAGAAGAATCCCGAGCTTTTCGAGGAGATGCGTGCGGCGGCGGACCGCATCAAGCACAAGGTCTATGACAACCGCATCGTCGTCTTCGCTCCGCTCTACATGTCCAACCTCTGCGTGAACGGCTGCAAGTACTGTGGCTTTCGCGAAGCCAACTCGCTGCAGAAGCGTCGCGTGCTGACGATGGACGAACTGAAGGAGGAGCTGGACGTCCTGGCCGGTCGCATCGGGCACAAGCGTCTCATCGCCGTCTACGGTGAACATCAGACCACCTCGACCGAGTACATCGCCGAGACGATCGAGACCTGCTACAATCGCCAGGTGCCGTCCGTCAAGTCCGGACGCAAGAACGCCATCCGCCGCGTGAACGTGAATGCCGCGCCGCTGCCGGTGGCCGATCTCAAGGTGCTCCGTTCGGTCGGCATCGGTACCTTCCAGGTCTTTCAGGAGACCTACAACCGCAAGCTTTACGAGCAGATGCATCCGGCCTGGAGCGTCAAGGGCAACTACGACTGGCGCACAACGTGTTTCCATCGCTGCATGGAGGCGGGTGTCGATGATGTCGGGCTCGGGGTCCTTTACGGACTTTGCGACTGGCGCTACGAATTGCTGGCGACGGTCATGCATGCCCGCGACCTCGAACGCTGGTTCAACATCGGACCGCACACGCTCTCGTTCCCGCGCCTCGAGCCGGCGAGTGGTACGAAGGTTCCCGAGGAGTCCCCGTGGCTCATCGACGATGACACCTTCGCCCGCATTCTCGTGCTCGCCCGCCTTTCGGTGCCGTATACCGGCATGATCGTGACCGCCCGCGAATCTCCGGCGAGCCGCAATCGCGTTCTCGATCACGGCATGACCCAGCTCGATTGTTCGTCCAACATCGCGATCAAGGGCTATAGCGACTTTGAAAACGAGGCGCATCAGGAGAAGGAGCGCCAGCAGTTCATGCTTGGGGACAACCGGTCGATCGACGAGATGGTGCGCTATCTCGCTTCGCGCGGCACGATCACGAGCTTCTGCACGGCTGGCTATCGGTGCGGACGCACCGGCGGCTGCATCATGGATGCCCTGAAGACCGGTCGCGAGGGCAAGTTCTGCAAGATCAATGCGGTGCTCACGTTCCGCGAGTGGCTCGATGATTTCGCGTCCGATGAGACGCGCAAGATCGGAGATAAGCTCATCGAGAAGGAACTTGCCGGCATCAAGGAGTGGCTGCCGAAGTTCTATCCGACGGTGATGAAGCAGTACGAGGCGACCTGCCGCGGCGAACGCGACCTCTTCTTCTGATATGACAGCCGACTATCCCTGCGAACTTTGTCCGCGTCGATGCGGCAGGCGACCGGGATATTGCGGCGCGTTGCTCTCGCCTCGGCTGTTTCGTTGGGGACCACACTTCGGCGAGGAGCCGCCGATCACCGGCGAGCGCGGCTCGGGTTGCGTCTTCTTCTCGCGTTGCACGATGAAGTGCGTCTATTGCCAGAACTCTCCGTGGAGCTGGAAGGGGGACGGCGAGGATCGGAGTGTAGACGAGCTGGCGGACATTCTGCGCGATCTCGCCGTAAAGGATCGGGTAGAGAACTGGAATCTCGTCTCACCGACACCGTATCTGCCGTTCATTCGCGAGGCCGCGGCAAAACTTTCGTCCGAAGGCGTGCGCCTGCCGTTCGTCTGGAACTCCAGCGGCTATGAGCGGGTGGAAACCCTTGAGGAATATCGTGATCTCTGCGACTGGGCGCTTTTCGATCTCAGGTATTCCCGCAATGAAACCGCTAAGGCGCTGAGCTCGGCGCCTGGCTATGTCGAGGCCTCGCGCGCCGCGGCGAAATGGGCCTATGCGAAGGATCCTTCAAAACTCATCGTTCGCATTCTTGTCCTTCCGGGTCATGCGGACGAGGCAATTGAGAATCTGGCGTTTCTCGCGACCGAACTCTCGTCGGAGGTGCAGATTTCGCTGATGGCGCAGTATACGCCGGCGTACAAGGCGCAGGAAATGCCGCCGCTTGATCGTTCGGTCACCGAAGAGGAGTATTCGTCCGTCACCGAGGCCGCTGGCGATTTCGGATTTGAGAACGGATGGATCCAGGGCTATGAGGCAAGTGATCCGAAGCTCGCTTTCCTTGGCGAAAACATGGGCGAAGGCCATGGAACTGTCGCCGCTGATACTTGATTCTATGACTGCGATTATGGTATAATCCACACTCAATACTCGAAAAAAAAGAGGAAGAACAAAAGATTATGGCAAAGGATTCGGTTGTCCGCAACAATATCTGGAAGTGGTTGATTCTCGCGCTTATCGCGGTGATTTCGATCTATGTTTGCAATCCGCCGGCGGAAAAGCTCCGCTTCGGTCTCGATCTCAAGGGCGGCACGTCCTTCACGCTCGGCGTTGATACCGCCAAGCTTGCCGAGGGCATCATTGCCGCGAATCCTGCGATCACCAACACTCCTGGTGCGGTCGAGAAGAAGATCGACGAGACGCTTAACGGCTGTGACGAGCGCATCATTTCGGTGATTCGTCGCCGTGTGGACGCGATGGGCACCAACGAGCCCGTGATTCAGGGCATGAAGGATCATCGCCTCCTGGTCCAGCTTCCCGGTGTCGATGAAGAGGTCCGCAAGGCCGCCAAGGCCTCGCTTCAGAGCGCGGCGT
>DCIL01000052.1:49348-50137 GCA_002315875.1 Verrucomicrobia bacterium UBA1727
TCCGCCTGACGCATCCGAAGAACGATCAGCTCGTGATGAAGCTTTTTAACAAGGATGTCGCTCCCGAGGGTTATAAGAAGTCCGGCAACGGCTATGCGCGTCTTGAGAACTGGGGTGAGATTTCCCAGCGTCCCGGCTACGCGGCCCGTCTCGCGGCCTTTGAAGCTCCCGATGCCCGCTATGTGTTCATGCTTGAGGATAACGGTGACGGCACCTACGCGCCGAACTTCGTTGCCCGCTCCACTGATCCGCGCGTGACTGGCGAAGACCTCGTTTCCGCCGCGGTTGAGCGCGATCCGACCTCCGGCCAGCTCTCCATTGGCTTCCGTCTTTCCGGCGAGGGTGGCCGCAAGTTCTCGACCCTGACGCGCAACTACAAGGCCCATGGTCCCAAGAATCCGACCGACCGCGGCCGTCAGCTCGCGATCATTCTCGACTCGAATCTCATTTCCGCTCCGATCATCCAGGCCGAGATTGGCGCCAACGGTCAGATCACCGGCCGCTTCGATGCGAAGAGCGCTCAGAAGCTTGCCGCCGAGCTGAACGCCGGTGCGCTTCCTGCTCCGCTTAAGATTCTTGCCGAGACCTCGGTTGCTCCGACGGTTGGTGATGACGCGATTGCCGCGGGCAAGATTGCCGCGATCACCGGCTTCTGCCTGATTGCGCTCTTCATGTTCATCTACTATTGGCGCGCCGGTCTCGTGGCCGACATCGCGCTCTTCCTCGATATCGCGCTCCTGCCTACGGCGCTGGTGCTCGTTGCCAACATCCTCGGCGTCTTCGCGCACG
>DCIL01000052.1:50214-50394 GCA_002315875.1 Verrucomicrobia bacterium UBA1727
TCGCCGGTCTCGTCCTTTCGCTCGGCATGGCGGTCGATGCGAACGTCCTCATCTTCGAGCGCATCCGCGAAGAGTTTGCCGCGAAGAAGGCGGCGGGTGAGGCGATTCGTCTCGGCTATGGCCGTGCGTTCACCGCGATCTTCGACTCCAACCTTACGACGATCATCACGGGCGTCATCC
>DCIL01000052.1:50423-51062 GCA_002315875.1 Verrucomicrobia bacterium UBA1727
CCGGTGCGCGGCTTCGCGATCACCCTCACCGCCGGCGTCGTCATCTCGATGTTCACCGCGGTCGTGGTCACGCGTCTCGTTTTCGACCACTGCGTCGATCCGAACCGCACCAAGCCGTTCAAGATGATGCAGGTCCTTAAGAATCCGAGCTTCGACTTCATGAAGGTCACGAAGCTGACGGTCGGCGGTTCCTTTGCGATCATCGCGATTTCGCTCGTCATCTTCGCGGTCCGCTTCATGAACAACAAGGCCGATGTCCTTTCCGTCGACCTCACGGGCGGCACTTCGATCGTCTACAATTTCGACAAGGCCAACAAGCCCGAGGTGAAGGATATCCGCAACGCGCTCGACAAGTTCGACAATGCGACGGTCATTCAGTATCAGGAGGGCGTTGCCTCCTCGACGCTGCTCGTCAAGACCGGTGAGACGGCTGAGACGAAGAAGGGTCAGGCGCTTGAGAACCACGATGTCGGTGCCCATGTCACCAAGCTCCTCCAGGCCGCTTTCCCGAAGGCGAACTTCAAGGCGGCTTCGGTTGACGAAGTCGGCTCGATGGTCGGTGCTGACCTCAAGAAGAGCGGAACTTACGCCGTCCTCTTCTCGCTCCTCGCGATTCTCGTCTACGTCGGCTTCCGCTTC
>DCIL01000052.1:51084-51333 GCA_002315875.1 Verrucomicrobia bacterium UBA1727
TCGGCTTCGGTCTCGGCGCGCTCGTTGCGCTCGCCCACGATGCGCTTATCTCGATCGGTCTCTTCTCGCTCTGCGGCCGTCAGATCTCGCTCATCGTGATCACCGCGGTGCTGACGATCATCGGTTACTCGGTGAACGATACGGTCGTCGTCTTCGACCGCATCCGTGAGCAGCTCCGTCACGACAAGAAGCTTTCGTTCTACGATCTCTGCAACGCTTCGGTCAACGCGTGCCTCTCGCGTACGGTCA
>DCIL01000052.1:51415-63721 GCA_002315875.1 Verrucomicrobia bacterium UBA1727
CGCGCTCATCATGCTCATCGGCGTCATCGCCGGCACCTTCAGCTCGGTGTTCATCGCGACTCCGATCATGTATTGGTGGTACAAGGGCAAGCGCCCCGAGTTCGATGCAGAGGAAAAGCAGGCCTAAGGTTGCGGTAGGCCTTTCCGGCGGAGTCGACTCCGCGGCAGCGGCGCTCCTGCTGAAAGAGCGCGACTACGATCTCCTCGGTGTCACGATGACACTGGGGAGATCTTGCGATATACAGACACTCTCCGAAGCCCAGTCCGTAGCGCGGCAGTTGGATCTTCCCCTTGAGGTGGTCGATCTTTCCGCAGCGTTTCGGGAGTATGTTACGGACTACATCCGCGCCGATTATCTTTCCGGACGCACTCCCAATCCCTGCGTTCGCTGCAATGAGTTCGTGAAGTTCTCGCTTTTGCCGCGCCATGCGTTCGAGGCGCTCGGATGCGACATGTTTGCGACTGGACATTACGCGCGGCTTGAAAAGGGTGCGCTTTTGCGCGGACTCGACCGCGGCAAGGATCAAAGCTATTTCCTCTACCGCGTGCGGCCTGAAATTCTCGAGCGCACGATCTTTCCCCTTGGCGAGCTTACCAAGTCCGACGCACGCGAAATCGTCAGTCGCGCTGGAATCGTTTTGCCTGAGAAGGGCGAGAGCCAGGATTTTTGCGGAGGCGATGTGCGCGAGCTGCTGCCGCGCGAACCTCGCGAAGGTGAGGTGGTGACGGTTGAAGGCAAGGTTATCGGACATCACCACGGCTATTGGAATTTCACGGTTGGTATGCGCAAGGGGCTCGGCATTGGCGGAGGTGTTCCGTTTTATGTCGTGCGGATTGATCCCGCGGCGAACCGAGTGATCGTGGGCACTAAATCCGCGGCCTTCGTGAGCGAATTCGCAGTCACCGACCTCGTGTGGCTTGCCGATCGCGAAGAGGTTCTCGCCGCCGGCGCGGCAGGTTGCCTCACGGTCAAGGTCCGCAGCGCTGGCGAACCAAAAGGCCCGGCTGTTCTTCGCGAACCGAACACCCCCGTTCATTACTCGTCCGCCAAGGTTGTTCTTCGCGAACCGATTCATGGCGTAGCTCCAGGGCAAAGTGCGGTCTTCTATTCTGCCGATCGCGTCCTCGCCGGCGGCGTTATTGCCGTTTGACTCATTGCTTGATAAAGAGTATAATTTGCGGGCAATAGGACGAACAGAAGAAGACGATGTCGATATTTGGAACGCTTTTGCTGGCAGTGGCGATGACGGGGACTTCCGCGAAGATCTCGTCGGAAAACCGTTATCTGGACCGCGATAAGGGCTTTATCTATTTCTCAGGTAAGGTTCACATCGCGGATGTTAAGTATGAACTGCATTCCGATCGTGCGTATGTCTTTCCGGCAAAGGACGGTGGCGTCGAAAGAATTGTTGCGCTTGGTGATGTCGTGATGACCAATAAGGCGATTCGCGCCTACGGCGGTAAACTTTCGTATTTCGTGGAGAATGGAGTGGTGGACGTTCATGCCGCGGATGGCGGCGAAGCGCTTGTCCGCCGTGAGTCGAAGAGGAATCCGCAGGAAGCGCGGGGCCTCAAGGTGCGTTTTAATGTCAAGACCCGCGAAATCGACGTGGTGGAAAAAAGCAAGAATGAGAAGCTGAAGAAGTGAAGAGGAATATGGCAAGAAACCTTTTGATTGTGGAGTCGCCTGCTAAGGCAAAGACGATAGGCAAATATCTCGGAGAGGAGTTCACGGTGAAGTCCTCGGTTGGTCACATTCGCGACCTGCCGAAGGAACAGGGCTCGATCAAGATTACTGAAGTCGCTGAAAACAGCTGGACGTTTGAGCCGACCTATGTCATTTCCGAGGGCAAGGAGAAGGTCGTGTCCGATCTTCGCCGTGCGGTCAAGGATTGCGACGAAATCTATCTCGCAAGCGATCCTGACCGCGAGGGAGAGGCGATTTCCTGGCATCTCCATGAGGTGTTGAAGAGCGTTGCGGGCGTAAAGCCGTTCCATCGCGTCACCTACAACGAAATCACCAGGGTGGCGGTGCGCCGCGCGATTGCCGAGCCGCGCGAGATCGACATGCCGCTGGTGGATGCCCAGCAGGCGCGGCGCATTCTCGATCGCATCGTCGGCTACAAGGTCTCGCCGCTTCTTTGGAAGAACATCAGCTGCGCCAACAACCGTTCGCTTTCCGCCGGACGCGTCCAGTCGGTCGCGCTTCGTCTGCTCGTCGAGCGTCAGCGCGAGATCGATGCTTTCGTCCCCGAGTGCTATTATCTCATGGGCGTCGAGGCGAAGAAGCCGGGTGACAGCCAGAGCTTCATTGCCAAGCTTGCGCGCCTTGATGGCAAGAAGCCGGAGATCAAGGACAAGGAGACAGCCAACGGCATCATCATCGACCTCGCTGACTCCCGGCTCGAGGTGAAGGATGTCAAGGCGCAACCCAAGACACGCCATGCGATGCCTCCGTTCACGACGTCCACCTTGCAGCAGGCGGCATCGTCAGTGCTCGGCTTCTCCCCGGGCAAGACGATGAAGATTGCTCAGGCGCTCTACGAGCAGGGCCGCATCACCTACATGCGTACGGACTCGGTCAACGTCTCGGATCAGGCGCGCGAGGCCGCGAAGGACTTCATTGTAAAATATTGCGGCAGCGAATACTATCCGGAGAAGCCGAACTTCTACAAGTCCAAGGAAGACGCGCAGGGTGCGCACGAGGCGATTCGTCCCACCGACATCGAGTTGAGCCCCAAGCGCGCAACCGGACAGCTCGAGGCAGCCGAGCTTAAGCTTTATGATCTTATCTGGCGCCGGTTCCTGGCGAGTCAGATGGCGGACGCGAAGACCACGGTCCGCACGCTTTCGATTGCCGCGACGAAACCGGGGATCGTCCACGATTATCTCTTCACGGCCTCCGCCACCATCATCGATTTCGAGGGCTTCCTCAAGATCATGAAGCTCTCGCTCAAGAAGAAGACGAAGGACGGAGAGGACGATGAGGATACGGACGAGGTGGCGTATCTGCCCGAGGTGAAGCCCGGAGATGCGCTCGAGGCGCTGCGTTGGCTTTCGGACGAGAAGAAGACCAAGGGTCCGACTCATTATTCCGAGGCCTCGCTCATCAAGGCGCTTGAAGAGAACGGCGTCGGCCGTCCTTCGACCTACGCCCAGACCATCGAGACGCTCAAGGCGCGTGAATACGCCAAGACCGAGAAGAAGAAACTCGTGCCGCTCGAGCGCGGCATCCTCGTCTGCGATTGGCTCGTTAAGAAGCTCGACTCGCTCTTCAGTGTCGGCTATACCGCGCAGATGGAAGCTGAGCTCGACAAGGTCGCCGAGCACGGCGAGCCGATGAACAGAATGCTCTCCGACTTCTATTCGAAGTTTATCAAGGATATCGCCGATTGCGCTTCGCCGGCGCCTGATCGTTCGAAATTCGAGGTGGTCTTCTCGTTGCTTTCCGAGGTTCGCGAATGGAAGGAGCCGGTCACGAAGGGTAAGCGCACCTACGACGACAAGGCGTTTTATGAAAGCTGCCATGAACAGTTCGAGAACGGTGCGCGCCAGATGTCCTCGCGCCAGTTCGAGTTCCTGGTGCGGATGGTCATTTCCTACGAGAACCAGATCGCGGATGCCATGATGCGGCTTAAGGAGGCGGGGATCGGCGCGGGATCGACGACAGTTGTGAAGGCCGATGCGGAACTGGTGAAATTCAGCTTCTCGGTTATGGATCGACTGAAAGGACTGGACGAGAATCCGTTCCTCAAGTCCCTTAAGGATCAGTGGCTCAAGGAAAAGCCGCTCTCCGTAAAACAGCTCGGCATCCTCGCCAAGGCGCTATGCGAATCCTGCGGAGAACTGCCGGACTGCGATGAGATTCGTGCGCGACTTTCCTCGTGCGTTCCCGGCGGCTTCACGCTTCAAACGGAAGATCCCGAAATCGAGGCCCTGCTCAAGGTTTTCGAAGGGTTCACCGACTGGCGTCCGTCCGCCAAACGCGGCAAGCGCGTCTATGACGACCGCGGATTCTACAATTCGCTAAAGGATCAGTTCGCTCGTCGCCATTCGCTTTCGCCTCGTCAGGTTGCAGCGTTGAAGCGACTCATTGATGTCTATAAGGAAAAACTTCCGAAGTTAGATGACGACTCTGGTGCCAAATAAGTACGCCGCGGTCGATACGCATATCGCCTCGTTTCTCCGCTACCTCGTGGCCGAGCGCAATGCGTCCGCCAACACGCGCGAAGGGTATCTTCTTGACCTCACCCAGTTCGTCACCTGTTGTTGGGGCGGGGATCGCGAACCACCATATGATTGGACTTCGGTATCGGAAATCCATGCCCGCACCTACATCGGCGGACTTGCTCGTGACGGTGCGGCGCCTACGACCGTGCGCCGCAAAATCGCCTCCTGCCGGGCTTTCTTCAGGTTTCTCCAGCGCTCGGAAGTCGTTACCGACGATCCGTTCCAGATGCTGAGGGGGCCTCGCCTCGCCCGCTCCCTTCCGAAGGTGCTGTCCGTCGAAGATGTGAAACGCTTTCTCGCCGCGCCGGAACGCGATTTCCGCGCCGGAATCATAACCCGCGATGAATATCTTCGCGATCGCGCCTTCTTTGAATTCCTTTATTCGACCGGCGCACGTATCTCCGAGGCCACCGGAATCAAATGGACGTCGATTGATCTTGTGCGCGGTACGGCACGTGTCCTGGGCAAGGGTTCCAAGGAACGACTCGTCATTCTCGGCGAACCCGCACGTAAGGCGATGCTTGAATACCGCGAGGTCGCGCCCGTAGCCGAGGCCGTGTTTTCGTTCTCGCCGCGGCATGCTCAGCGTCGGATGAAGCATTACCTCGTATCCGCTCAATTGCCCATTGACCTTACGCCGCACAAGCTGCGCCATAGTTTCGCCACGCATCTGCTCGACGCTGGAGCCGACTTGCGGAGCGTCCAGGAGATGCTCGGACACTCCTCGCTCACCACAACCCAGATTTACACTCACGTTTCGGTCGAACGACTCAAGGACACGATTGCGCTTTCACATCCAAGAAAATAAGGTCATGAATAAACTACTCATATTGGCGCTTGCCGCCTTTGCAATTCCCGCCTTCGCCGCGGAGATTCCCCTCAATCCGACTAATGTTTCGGTCAAATGCGAAGGCAAGGTCACCTCGCTCGTGAAAAACGGAGCGAAATGGTCCGGCGGCGGTGTGGAGATCGAATTTGCCGCGGACGGTGCAATCCATCTCGCTGCGCCTCAGGTGGCGGTCTCGACGATCGACATTATGTACGATCTTTCTTACGCCTATGACGAGCGCGTGCGCATCTATCGCGATGCCTGGGAGCGCACCTACGGCGATGCCGGATGGTATCCGGTCAATTCGTGGAATCGTGACAGCCCGTGGTACATGCTCGTCAATCACGATGGAGTTACGGACGGCATCGGTGTCGCGGTGCAGCCCAACGCCTTCGCCGCGTGGCGCGGGCGCAAGACGGGTACGCGCCTTCATCTTGACGTGCGTGCCGGTGCGGACGGCGTGCGGCTCGGTTCGCGCCGTCTTGAGCTCTGCCGCGTCGTGACGCGCAAGGGCGAGAAGGGTGAGAGCGCCTACGCCGCCGCGCGCGCCTTCGCGAAGATGATGTGTCCCAAGCCGCGCCTTCCCAAGGAGCCGGTCTACGGCTATAACGACTGGTATTGCGCCTACGGCAAGAACACCGCCACGAACTTCCTGGCCGATGCCGCCTATGTTTCGGAGTGTGCCAAGGGACTCAAGGTGCGGCCGTATGTGGTCATGGACGACGGCTGGCAGTTGATGAATCCCGAGGCGTGCGCCAAGAAGGACGGACGCGGCGATTCGGGTCGCGGTCCGTGGAATGAGTCCTCGCCCCAGTTCGGCATGCCGATGAAGGACTTCACCGCCGCCATCGCCGCGCTCGGCGCCAAGCCGGGTCTCTGGTATCGTCCGTTCCGCGCCTGGGACGACACTCCGGACGATCAGCGTCTCATCGGCGAGCGGAGGTTCTTCGATCCGTCTCTGCCCGAGATGGACGCGCGCATCCGGTCCGACATCGGACGCTTCCGCAGCTGGGGTATGAAGCTTGTGAAGATCGACTACATCGCCCATGATCTCGTTCAGGACTGGGGCATGTCGATGCACGATACGCCGCTCACCCATCCCAGGAAGTGGCGCCGCACCGATCGCACCGCGGCGGAAGTCATTCGCTCGCTCTACGCGGCGATGCGCGAGGCGGCGGGGGACGATATGGTGATCATCGGCTGCAATGCGTTCAACCATTTCGCCGCGGGACTCTTCGAGCTCCAGCGTACGGGCGATGATACGAGCGGGCGCGAATGGTCCCGCACCGAACGCATGGGCGTCAACACGCTCGCCATGCGCAAGCATCAGGACGGCATCTTCTTCTCGGTCGATGCCGACTGCGCTGGACTCGTCCGCCGCGGCAGCGTCGACTGGGCCAAGAACCGTCAGTGGATCGATCTGCTCGGCCGCAGTGGCACCGCCGTCTTCATCTCCTGGTTCCGCGATCTCGCCGATGATGAAGTTAGGCGCACGATTGCTGCGGCGTTCCGTCGCTCCGCGAGCGGTGCAGAAGTGGCGGAGCCGCTCGACTGGACCGACACCCGCACTCCGAAGGTGTGGAAGTTCAATGGCATCGAGAAGACCTACGATTGGACCGCCAACGGTGGTGACCTCGATCCGCTCGCTTCACTGCTGCCCAAACCCGTGAAGGTCGAACGTCTGTCCGGCAGCTTCGATGCGATTCAACTCAATAAGAAGAATCCTCCGATTACGGTCAGAACTGCCGCGGTCGCCGGCACCGACTCTCCCGAGGCGTATGTCCTCGAGGTTTCCCAGGACTCCATCGCCATCACCGCGCCTTCCGCCCGCGGCGAACACTGGGCGCGCGTGACGCTGCGCGAACTTGCGGCTCTTGCCGGCGGCGACATTCCGTGCTGCCGCATCACCGACTATCCTTCGCTCAAGTGGCGCGGCTATATGAACGACTGTGGACGCAACTTCCTCGATCTGGACGGCGTCAAGGCGATCATCGATGAGATGGAACGCGTCAAGATGAACCTCTTCCACTGGCATCTCACCGAATACCACGGTTGGCGCCTCGAGTCCAAGAAGTATCCTCAGCTTCAGCGCCGCGAAGCGTTCCGCCGGCAGATCGGCAAGTACTACACTCAGGACGAGTTCCGAGAGATCGTCCGCTACGCCGCCGAGCGCGGCATCACCGTCATGCCCGAGCTGGATGTGCCCGGACACTCCCTCGCATTGCGTGTCGGACTCGGCCTCCAGTCGATGTCAGATTCGAAGATGCGCGGTATCGTGGCCGAGCTTTTCGAAGAACTCTGTTCGCTTGTGCCTGCCGAAGAGATGCCGTTCATTCATCTGGGAACGGACGAAGCGCGTCAGCGCGACGAGTATTGTCCCGACGAATACGTCTCGCATTGGGCGCGTACCGTCAACCGGTGCGGACGCAAGGCGGTCGTCTGGGCGCCGGGCATCCGCCTCGACAAGGATATCGATGTCGTCGATATGGCCTGGTTCGACAATGAAATCACCAACTCCGCGAACGCCTTCTTTGATTCTGCGCGCATGTACAACGGTTCGTGGGCTCCGATCCAGGTTTCGGTCAAGGCGCTCTTTACCAAGGCCTGCCGCTGGAACGTCGACCAGAAGCGCAATCTCGGCGCCATCACCTGCACCTGGCACGATGACAATGTCGGCGAGGATACCCAGAAACTCTTCCGTGACTGCATGGTGATGCCGTCTATCGCGGCGTTTGGCGACAACTACTGGTCGGGACGCAGCGAGGATCGTCCCGAACTTGCGAATATGAGTCATTTCTCCCTGCCCGAGCGCGGCAGCCGTGAGTACAAACAGCTCGTCGAGTTCGAAAACCGCCTTGCGCTTCACCGCGACTATACGTTGCGCGGCGTTCCGTATCCGTTCCCGTTCGTAAAGCGCACCGGCATGAACTGGAAGGTCGAGAAGGCCAAGAACGGCGACACGATTGCGGAGGCGGTGATCACCAGCGAGACCGAACGTATTGTCGGGGCGTGGATCGACTGTACGCTTTACGCCGGCGCCTATACGCGTCCCAATCGTGGCACACAGAAGATCGGACAGTGGAGCGCAACCAATGCGAAGGTCTTCTTTAACGGAATCGAGATGCTGCCGCCGATCTGGGAGAATCCCGGCGCGAAGGCAACTTTCGACGGCTCGAATGACAACGAGATCTCCTGCAGCAACGATCTCTGCGAGCAACCGCTCGGCGACTACGGTGTCGTCTGCCGTCCGCTCACCCCGATCCGTCTCAAGGCCGGCGAGAACCTCATCCGCATCGTGATGCCGAAGGGGTCCAACAAAAACGGCGCGCTTTTCCTTCCCGCGCTCGGCTCCAGCATCCATCCCCGCGAAATCTGATCAACGCATTGACCATTTGCAAGGTGGTTTGATATAATTCGTTTCACACTCCTTGCGGAACAACCATCCTCATCCGCTAACCCTCTACCCACTACCCTCTATCCTCTATCCTCTACCCTCTATGAAACTCACATTCTACGGAGCTGCCCAGACCACCACCGGATCCATGCACCTTCTTGAAGCGAATGGCAAGAAGATTCTGCTTGATTGCGGACTCTATCAGGGACACCGCAAGGAGGCGTTCGAGAAGAACCGCAATCTGCCGATCGATGCGAAGACGATCGACTACGTGATTCTTTCCCACGCGCACATCGATCACTCCGGCAACCTGCCACAACTCGTCCGTCAGGGCTTCCGCGGTCGCGTCTTCGCGCGTCAGTCGACCTGCGAGCTCTGTAACATCATGCTGCGCGATTCCTGCTTCCTGCAGAAGCGCGATCTCGAATACATCAACAAGCGCCGTCGCAAGGAGGGCAAGAAGCTTTTCGAGCCGCTCTACGAAGAGTCCGATGTCGAGGCGCTGATGCAGCTGATGGTGCCCACTCACATGCACGAGCCGCGCGAGATCTGCCGCGGGGTCACCCTCGAATTCTTCAATGCCGGACACATCCTCGGGTCCGCGCTCGTCCAGCTCGACATCCGTTCTGATCACGGACACAACCACCGACTGCTTTTCTCAGGCGATCTCGGCCAGCCCAATCAGCCGATCATCCGGCACTTTGAGTATCCTACGGGCGCGGACATTCTCCTTTGCGAGTCGACCTATGCCGACCGGTATCATCCGAGTGCGGACGATGTCGAGTTGCGGCTCGAGAAGTATCTCAAGTACATCGACCGCCATAACTCGAAGCTGCTCATTCCCGCGTTCTCGGTGGGACGTACCCAGCAGATCATCTGGTATCTGAACCGGCTCCGCGAGGCGAATAAAGTGCCGCGCGAGGTCAAGGTCTACATCGACTCTCCGTTATCGCAGAAAGCGACTAAGATCTACGGCGCGCACCGCGAAGTCTACAACGACGAGGCGCGGAAGATGCTCGAGTCCGGAAAGGATCCGCTCGAGTATCCGGGCATGATCTTCGTGGGTACGCCGGAGGAATCGATGGCGCTCAACGATACGCCCGGACCGATGATCATCATCGCCGCGAGCGGAATGTGCGAAGGCGGACGCGTCCTCCATCACCTCAAGCATTGCGTGCAGGACGAGGACAACATCATCCTCATCTGCGGCTTCCAGGCGGAGAACACGCTCGGACGGCGCATCGTCGAGAAGGTGAATCCCATCCGCATCCTCGGCGAAGAGCTTGAGCTCAAGGCCAAGGTCGAGGTCATCAACGCACTTTCCGCGCACGCCGACCGAGCGGGACTTTCCGAGTGGCTCGACGAGGTCAAGGACAATGTCCGCCATGCGTTCGCGGTTCATGGCGAACCCGAAAAGGTCTCGGCGATGGTCGAACTGATGAAGGACAAGGGTCTTGCCAATGCGGTCGCGCCGATGCCCGGACAGAGTTTCAAGATTGACTGACATAACGGAGTACAGAACGAGATGAAGAGATTGATGTTTCTTGCACTGGCGGTGACCGCCGCCACCACTGTTTTCGCTGCTGAGAACGATTGGAAGATGTTCGATCGCCGGCTCGGCATGTTCATTCATTGGGGATGCTACTCGGTCGGTGAATGGCACTGCCAGGAGCTCTGGCGCCGTAATCTTTCGCGAGCGGACTACGAGAAGCGCTTCGCACCGAACTTCAACGCGGCGAAATTCAATGCCGATGAGTTCGTGGCGGTTGCGAAGTCCGCCGGTGCCGAGTACATCGTCTTCACTTCGAAGCATCACGACGGCTTCTGCATGTGGGACACGAAGACAACCGACTACAAGATCACCAATACTCCCACGAAGCGCGATGTCATCAAGGAGCTGGCCGAGGCCTGCCGCCGCGGCGGAATTCGTCTCGGCTTCTATTATTCGAATCCCGATTGGCATTGCTCGTTCTCGAATAATCCCAAGTCCTCGCACCAGCTGCCGATGCAGCCCGGGGATAAGCCGGATATGGAGAAGTACATCGCTTACGTGAAGGCGCAGGTCACGGAGCTGCTGTCGAACTACGGCGACATCTGCTGCTGGTTCTGGGACATCCCCACGAACATCGATCGTCCCGAAATGGACGAGCTCGTGCGTCGCCTGCAGCCTGGCATCATGATCAATGACCGCGGTTGGGGCAATAAGAAGACCGCTGATTATTCGACGCCCGAGCGCGACTATGCGTGGGCCGGCGGCAACAAGTACATCGAATGCTGCGATGCGACCGGCGTCCAGAGCTGGGGTTATCGCCGCAACGAGGACTACCACACCCACGGCTACTTCACCCGCAACATCGACTCGTATCTCGCGACGGGTGCGAACTATCTTCTCAACGTAGGGCCGAAACCGGACGGCACGATTCCCGACGAGGCGAAGGCGATTATGGCCAAGGTAGGTTCGTGGATGGCCCGCGTGCGCGAATCCTATCGTGGGGTTGAGAACGCGCCGGAACTCGTCGGCAAGGTAACGCATGGTGAAAAGCGCACCATCACGCGCCGCGGCAAGACGCTCTATGTGCATTTCCCGAAGGGTATCGAGGCAGATGGACTTTCCCTCGCGCCAATCAAGGATCTTCCGAAGAAGGCGGTGCTGCTCAACACCGGGCGCGAGCTTTCGTGTGAAGTGACCGATTTCCCGTGGAGCTCAAAGCCGGGGTCTGCCGCCGAGACCTATCTCCACGTCCGCGGCATTCCCGCCGACGATCTCGCCAACGAGTGCGTCGTAATCCGCCTCGAGTACTGATTTCCGTTTTGTCACATTGACCGCTTAACGGAAATTTTGTACAATACGCGGCAATTTTACGGGGCGTTGCACAGCCTGGTAGTGCGTCTGCTTTGGGAGCAGAATGTCGGAGGTTCAAATCCTCTCGCCCCGACCAATTCCCGACCCACAACTCAGAGAACTCGTGAGAGAAGTTTTTGAGCGAGGGCGTTGTGACGCCCAATTTACTAATGGTTCTGAAGAGCGCCGAGTTCTCTCTTCGGGACAGCTTTTGCTAGCGGCGCAGCAGGCCGCTGGGAAATGATAACGCTCGTGTTTTGGTATAATATACGCGTGGTTTGGATTGGGAAATCATTGCGCTTTTCATCACAAGATGCGGAGGCGTTTGCGGAGGTGCTTTGATGACGAGTCGAAAGTTGACCCTTATCAGTTGTTGTGGATTCGTTGCCTTATTGGCGGGGAGTCATTGGCTGTTTGCCGCGCAGGCGCGGCGGAGTCATCAGTGGCGATATGCCGCACGTGCGCTCGCGCGAACGGTGCCGAATTACGATCTACGCAAGTGCGTGGATCTTGAAGCTAAGGACCGCCGGGATTTTACGCAGACGAACTGGAAACCGTTGCCTTGCATCAACACGGCTACGTCGAACTATAATCCCGATTTCTGCGCCGGTAATTGTGCGAAGTTCGTTCAGAATCCGTCCCGATGGGGCTTCCGGGAGGTTTCTGCGCGAGAAGCGATTCCGGGTGATTTGATCATTTTCTTCATGCGTAACGGATGGGCGCGGCATGCGGCTGTCTACGTGCAGGACTCCATTCTGGGGCCGTTATGTGCGACGACGATGTATCCTCGCGGTGGATATATGCGTTACTTCCCTTATCGGCTTTGCCTGTTGGGAACAAGCCTCGTCGGATCGTTCTCCAAGGTCAAGTATTACCGCTATTGCGAGTGAGCGGCAGAAGGTGCTGTGGTGAATTGTGTGATTTCAAATTTGCCGTCGGCGGAAGTAAACGTAATCCGCCTTCCGTGTGAGATAGGGCGGGACGGACATATCACGATGCCGTTCCTCATCG
>DCIL01000045.1:0-18847 GCA_002315875.1 Verrucomicrobia bacterium UBA1727
CCTGTGTGTCGTTGCTTCTTGCGTTGCTTTTCCTTTCTCTTTCGCTCCCTGTCTTTCTTCCTCTTGGCCTCGATTCTCCACCCCGAAATCTTGCCTTTCCAATTTGACTCACGACATTGTACAACTTTCCGGTTGCGAAATCTCCCTTGCTGTCCTTGACTGGTAAAATCTTAATATGCTATAATTTGCTCAGTTTTTCGGGCGGTTAGCTCAGTTGGTTAGAGCAATTCCTTTACACGGAATGGGTCGGGGGTCCGAGTCCCTCACCGCCCACCACTTAAGATACGCTGATGCAGGTTATGAAATTATGAAATTAAGAGTTTTGCTAACCATTGGTCTTGTAGGAACTTCTTGTTTTGCAGTCGAGCGCAAGCTCACGCCAGTGATGGGTTGGTCGAGCTGGAATTCGTTCGGCTCTAATATCACCAAGTCGAACATTCTCGCACAGGCGGACGCGATCGTCAAGCTCGGACTGCGCGAGTGCGGCTGGGAGTACATCAACATCGACGACTGCTATCAGATGGGTCGCGATGAGAAGACGGGACGGCTCAAGATCAATCTCGAGAAGTTTCCCAACGGCGAAGCGGATCTCAAGTACATCGCCGACTACTGCCACAAGAACGGACTCAAGGCCGGCATGTACTCCGATGGCGGCGACAACTGCTGCGCGTCCAGTAACAAGAAGCCATTCGGCCTCAATGTCGGACTCTACCGCCACGAGAAGGAAGATCTCGAGATGTTCCTGGGGGAAGGTCCCGGCTGCTGGGGATACGACTTCATCAAGATCGACTGGTGCGGCGGCGGTCACGCCAAGCTTAAGGACTCCGACCAGTACAACAAGATCATGGACGTGATCGATGACATCGAGAAGCGCACCGGCAAGGATAAGATCATCAACATCTGCCGCTGGGCTTATGTCGGCCCGTGGCAGTTCCGCGCTGACAGCTGGCGGTCGGGTCCCGACATCGACATGAGTGGACGCTCCTGGGAATCGGTGATGGTGCAGGTCGACATCATGAAGGAGGTCTGGCCGTATACGCGTCCAGGTTCGATGAACGATCCCGACATGCTCGTCTGCGGTCTCGGCCTCACGCCGGTCGAAGACCTGAGCCACTTCGCGATGTGGTGCATGTTCTCTTCGCCGCTGTTGATCGGACAGGACCTCTTGAAGATCAAGCCCGAGACGCTCGAGCTTTACAAGAACCGCGAGCTCATCGCTCTCAACCAAGACAAGGCCGTCCTTTCCGCGGCGTATCTCGGTGAGGCCGCGCCCGGCGTCGAGATCTGGCTCAAGCCGCTCGGCTGCGAGCGTAGTCCCGTCCGTGCGCTCGCGCTCCTCAATCGCAACTCGTCCGAAACCGAAGTCGAGTTCTCTTATTCCGACATCGGTTATCCCGAGACCGTCAAAGCCCGCGATCTCGTCCGTCACGTCGATCTCAAGCCCGCGAAGTCCCGCAAGGTCAAGCTCGCGCCGCACGGCATCGACGTCGTGAAGCTCGAACCGGCGACCGGTAATCTTCGCGTGATCACGCCTTTCGCCGGAGCCGTCCGCACGAAGCACCTCCGCAGCGCCGTCATCGAACGGACGCGGCGGATTGATTGGGTTAATGCCGCGCGTATGGTTGAGGCAGGCGCGCTGCTTCTCGACGTGCGCTCGAGCGAGGAATTCGCCGCGGGACACGTCCAGGGCGCGGTCAACGTGCCGCACACCGCGATCTCATCGGCCGGAAAGGCGCTGTCGGATACCAATCGCACCGTGGTCGCCTACTGCGCAATCTACAAGCGCGCCGCTCAGGCCGCGGCGGTTCTCGACATGATGGGCTTCAAGCGCGTTTATTTCGTGGGGGACGGCTACTCGAAGTATTCGACCGAGAAGCAGCCGACGCTTGCGGACGTGAAGGTCGAGCTTTCCTCGCTCAAGTTCCATTCCGCCTGGCCGGTCGCCCGCGGCAAGAAGAACACTTCCTGGAATGGCAAGAAGATCAACATCCGCGGCATCGAGTATGAGAAGGGCGTCGGCACGGATGCGACGTTCCATGGCGATGGATCGGTCACGATGGTTGACATTCCCGCGAAGGCGACGCACTTCGTCTCGATGGTCGGCCGCGATCGCGACATCAGCTGGTCCAAGGCGAATACCGCGATGTTCGAGGTCTTCGCCGATGGCAAGCTGCTCGCCAGCTCGCCGGAGATTGGCTGGGATGACGACTATCTCTTCTCCGTTAAGCTTCCTGCCGGTGCGAAAGTTCTCAAACTTGTCACAAAGGGCGTTCCGAACGGAACTCATTGTTCCTGGGGCGGCGCTGGCTTCGTGGTGAAATGAGTGGTATGAATAAATTATTGGTTGTTGTTTTTGCGTCGATTCTTTTACAGGGATCGGCTGAAGTTACGGATCTCACTACCTCGCTGGAACACGTCTGTGATGTGGGCAAGGCGCGGTGGGGAACGGGCAGCGCCCAGGCGCGTTCGGTGCTCGATCTGCAGGTCTATCACGATCGCATCTTTCCCGGTATGGGCGACTGGGATCACAATTCCGGTCCCGTGTACGCGATGGCGATCAATCCGCTGACGGGCACCTGCTCGAACGAGTATACGCTCGGTACGGAGTCCCTCGAGACGATTCGCGTTCTTGCGGACGGCAACTTGTATTTTCCGGCTACGGACTACAAGGACGGTCATGCGTCCGCCGGATACTTCTTCCGTCGCAATGTGAACGGCACCTGGTATACGCGCACTTCACCGTTCGTTGATTCAGGGCTCAGCACCCATATTTGGGACTTTACCGAGTTCGAGGGGCGCCTCTTTGCCGCGGGCTACGGCATCGCCTCGTCTGCCGATCGCGGCGTCACCTGGCAAGATGTCAATCCCGCGTGGAAGTCGAAAGGTGAGCGTTTCGTCAGTTTCATTGTTTGCGGAGATGAGCTCTTTGCGCGCACGCAGCGGTCGATTCCGGTCAATTCCAAGACCGGGGAAATGGTCGATTCAAAGCCGACTGACTTTCCCTATTATCCGGCGATCTATCACCATTGGAACAAGACCTCAAAGCGTTTTGATACCATTACCAATTCTTATCTCACGATGAATGCCGGGCTCAATCGTTCCGACTTCAAGTTATCGATGCCGTCCCTCGACAACAAGGCCACGGTGTACAGTCACGTCTGGCACGCAACGCCCTACAAGAATCGCTGCCTTTATATTCTCGGTTCGGCGAGTGGTATTTTGATTTCTTTATCTGAAGGATATACTCCCGTCGGAACTTATCCTGCGGCGGCCATTAGCGGCTATGCCGAGAACGGCGAACTCAAGGGACAGAAGATCACGCTTGAAAGCGACACGTATCCGTACGACTTCATCGTCTATCACGATGTCGCTTACCTTCTCAGCTTCAAGTACAAGGGCTCCGAATCGAAGCTCGTCGAGCATGCGGTTTGGAAGTCGACGGACGGCATCACCTTCACCAAACTCTTCACTTTCGATTTCCAGCAGGTGATGTCCTCGTTCGAGTATTACGGCGGACACTTCTACTTCGGTGTCGCCTTTCTCAATGCACAGCCGCTCTTAGGAACGCTCAACAGCGGACTTACGGACATGGCGGGCCATATCTACCGCATTCCGTATTCACTCAAGCCCGCGACCCGCTCGACGGTCACCTTCGTCCCGAACGGCGATCCGGACCATCCGTACGAACTTACGGCGTCCGCCAACTGGACGCCGCAGGCGCCGGCTGCGGACGACATCATCGAAATCGATTCCGGCAATCTCGGTGCGGCAACGCTGACGCTCGCGAAAGATATGGAGGTCGCGGGACTTCGGGTTAAGAACTCCACCCAGAATCTGACGATCGCGCCTACCAATACCACCGTTGATCCGTTGCCGCGCCTAATCCTCGGCGAGTGCGGCATCACCAACACATCGACGAAGACCGCCAGTGATAAAGGCATTTTCTTTACGGTTGCGCTTGAGACGACCGAACCTCAGACCTGGTTTGCCGGCAAGCAGCTTTTCAGTACGGCAACGCCTTTCTATGGGGGACATCCCCTCGCGATCATGCGCGCCTATTCCGTGACCCATACGAAAGCGCCGCGCTACGATGGACCGATAACTTATATGCTATCCACGCTTGACTGGAACCAGCGACTATATCTTAAAGAGGCGGCGAAATGGGCGAATGCCGTTACTTGTACGGTGGATACGGCCGCTGGCGGCAATGGTTATTACCAGCCGGTTTTCAGCGGCTCCGGCGAATGGAAGTATACCGACATCTTCCCGGAAGGATCGTCCTATTATGCCAATTACTGGTCGGTTCAGTCCGTGCTGATGGATATGAGTGGCGCGGTTGCCACCTACGATTCTGCGGCAGCTTCGCGGATGAAATTCTCCAGTGCCGATTCCACACACATCAAGGCGGGAACGGTGAAGTTGGAAAGTGGCGATTTCCTTCCCGGTGCGGTTTTCTATATTAACGGCGGCGGTATTTTCCAGCAGCAGGGAGGCAGGGTATACGCAAATTTGAGTCATTCGATTCAATGCGGCGGACATAGTTGTTGTAGCATGGGTAATGTGACTTACAAGCTGGAAGGCGGCGTTTGCACCAACTATGCCACTTATGTCGGTGGAATGAAGGCAGAGGGATGGTATCTGAAGATGGTCGGCTTGTCGCGCTTCAATATGAGCGGCGGCGAACTGGTGGTTCTTTCCGGTGGAAATAGCTATGCCAAGTCTCAAGCGCTTTCAATTGCGCCGAGCGAAACACATGGTCTTACTGCTCCCGGCGTATTCACCCAGACCGGCGGTCGTGCTATTCTCAATGCCATTATGTTTGGCGATATTAACGGTACCACTTATACAAATAAAAATGCATACGGATATGCGAATCTCTGCGGCGGCGAGACGCTGTTGACCGGCACGGTCGGTTTCCGTCTCGGTACTGTGTGGAATCGCGAAACCACGACCGATACTTCAAACTCCTTTTATCGCGTTCGTCTCGCGGGTGGCAAGCTTGGAATCAAGAGCGCGGCTACGACCAAGCTTCAGCTCGAAGTGGGACAGGGAACGGATTCGAGCGTCTTCTCGAATGCGACCGAGCACACGATTACCGCGCCGGTTTGGGGATATGGTGCGCTCAAAAAGCGCGGTGCGGGAAATCTCGTCTTCCGCGATGCCGCGCGTCTTCACGGTCCCCTCGTGATCGAGCAGGGTACGGTCTCGGTGGGCGCCTATTCCGATCCGAAGCCGACGGGCAGCGTCCCAGTGGCCGACGTTTCGTTGAGAGCCGAGGACATCACCGGCTTTGCGGACGGGGCCGCGGTGCCGGCGTGGACCAATCAGGCGAAGACCGCGAGCGCCACCATCGCCTGGAATTCCACCGCGCCGACTTTCGTGAAGGGTGGCTTTGTCGGATACAACGCGCTTCGCTTCACTGCCGCTTCCAAGCAGGCGCTTTCGTTTCCCAATGCGAACATTCCCTGGATTGGCAAGAAGACGATGGGTTGTGCGGTGGTGTTTAGGACGAAGACCAAGGGCCCGGATACGGCTTGGGACATTTATGGATTGAATAATATCGGAAGGGGAATCCTTTCTACTGCCTCAACTGGTGATAATGCAGCATACGGTACGATGTTCCTCTCGTTCACGAGCGAAGGTGCGGTTACGGCGCGTTACAATGCGACGGACAACAATCATGAACATCCTCGCGCTAATTACAACGTCTATCAGCGCAAGGCGCTTGACATCGATGACGGAGAGCCGCATATTGCGATCTTTACGTCGGACGAGACGAATCTCAAGTTGCGTACGATGGTTGATGGTTGCGTGACTGAGATCCCTACGACTTTGACGAGTACGCTTGATTCTGGTCGGGCGCTCTTCATCGGTGGCATGAATGGCAGTGAGCCGAACCGGTATTTCGATGGTGACATTGCCGAAGTACGACTTTACGGCTCGACGCTTTCGCGCGCTGACATGCAGGCGATTACGGACGAGTGGAGCGCGAAGTACGGGATACGTCCCCAGGTCGGCCGTTCGTTCAATGATGGCGAGGCGCCGGGGTCGGGACTCGGCTCGACGAATGTCATGATTGCCGCGGGGGCGACGCTGGCGCTGCCGACCGGGGATACTGCCGGATACAAGGTAACCTCGAAGAGCGTTTTCCGCAACGAGGGCACGGTCACCGGTACACTGGAACTTGAAAATGGCGCGACGCTGAACTTGACTTGGGGCAAGAAGGCGGTGTTCGGCACGATCAAGGCCTCGGGAACGATTACGCTCAATATTTCCAACATTCCCGCCGATCATTCCAACCGACAGGATCTCTTCACCTACACCTCGCTCGTCGGCTCTCCGACGTTCGTTCTCGCCGGAGCCGGTGTCAATCCGATGCACGACCGTCTGGTGGTCGAAAACGGCACTTGCCGCTTCCGCACCAACCGCGGCGCTTTCATCCTTCTTCGTTGAGCCATTTATGGTATAATACGCCATAAATGGTTGAGGTTCGCAATTTGGCATTTTCATACTGCTCCCGGCAGGTGCTGAGGGACGTGTCGTTCGTTGTTTCGCCGGGGGAGACGGTTGCGGTGCTCGGAGCGAACGGCGCAGGCAAGACCACGCTTTTGCGGGTGCTGGCGATGTTGGCGGTGCCGGACGCGGGCTCGGTCATAATGGATGGGCAGAACGCCTTTCGCCGTCCCATGCGATATCTCCGTCAACTCGGGTATCTGCCGGAAATGCCGGCGCTTTACGAGGACATGTCCGTCAAGGAGTATCTCGGCTATCGTGCGAAGCTCAAGGGCGAGCCCTCGAAGCGCGTCCGTCGGCGGGTTTCCGAGGCGGCGGAACTCTGTCGTTTGACGGATATCATGCGTCGTCCGATCAGCATGCTTTCGACGGGGCTCAAGAAGCGGGTGGCGCTGGCGGATGCGCTTTTGCTGAGGCCGCGCGTGTTGCTCTTGGATGATCCGCTCGCGGGGCTTGATTATCAGATGCGGGAATCGGCGGCTGAGATTCTCTCGAATGCCGCGGCGTTTTCGTCGGTGATCGTTACCGGCCATGAAATTTCCGATTTTGCGAAGTGGGCGACGCGCTTTCTCGTGATCAAGGATGGGGTGATCGCCTCGTCCGTCGAAAACCAGGGAACCGATCCTTCGGTGTCCGGCGAGCGCCTCGCGACGGTGCTGGAAGGTGGTGCGCGGTGAGTAGTCCCGTAAAGATCACGTTCTTCCGCAGCATCGGGCATGCGCGCAACCTCTATTCGACTGCGATAGCCGTTGGTCTTTTCCTGGCGGTTTCCGCGGCGCTTTTCGTCTACAATCTCGCCTGCGCCGAGGGTACGCGGGTGTCGTTGGCCGTTATCTGGGCCTCGTCCGTCGCGCCCATCGCGCCGGCGCTCGCGGCGTTTCTCGCGATGGACGTATGGAGCGACGAGCTCAAGTCGGGGCGAATCGATCTTCTGCTGACATCGTCCGTCTTCGAGCGCGATTTCGTCTTTGGCAAGTTCTACGGGGTGTGGTTGATGACGATGGTGGCGGTGCTCCTCTCCTTCGTCTCCACGGTGACGGTGCTCGGGGCGCTTGCGCCCGGTTCGCTTTTCGGTTCTTCCGGACCGCTTGCCTTCCTGCCTGCCTTCATTGCGCTTCTCCTGCAGACGATGCTCTGGTCATCGATCTCGACGGCGATGAGCGCGCTTACGGCGTATGCGCCCGCGGCGTTTACGTTTTCCGCGCTCCTGACCATCGCCTTGCCGCGGTGCGGCTGGCTGGCGATCATGATGTTCTCGGGCAAGGGACGCAGCTGGTTCGGCGAGATGCCGCTTGATGCGGACGTGATGGACATCGCTTCGGGCGTTCTTTCCACGAGTTCGCTCGCCTTTTATTTCGCCGGCACGCTCGCAGCTCTCTTCATCACGTCCAAGGCGGTGATGCGCGTTCGCTGTGCGGGCCGCGGCGGGCGTGGACGAAGGGCTGCCAGCGTCGTCGCTTCGTTGCTCGCGATCGTGGCGGCTGCGCTTGCGGTCCGTCTCGCCTGGCGATACGATGTCACGCTCGACTTGCCGGTTTCGAACATCTCCACCGTCTTCTCCCAGCGTACGCGTGGTGTACTTGCCGAGTCCTCTGGAGAGATCACGGCTACGCTCTTTCTGGCGAGAAACGACAGCAATTTCCGCCGGATCGGGCATCTCCTGCGCACGATGAAGCGCGAGGCCGCATCGCACGGCGGGGCGAGATTCGAGTTGCGGTTTGTGGACCCGAGGTGGGATATCGGTGACGCGGAACGGCTGGTGCGGCTCGGGCTCGAAGAGAAGTCGGTGATGCTCACGCGCCGCGGACGCAAGGTGACGATCGCGATCGGTGAGGAGTTCGGCGAGCAGGATCTTACATCCGCCATTCGCCGCCTGACGACGCCGCCTCAACGCCGCAACGTGTACTGGACGTATGGCCACGGAGAGGCGCGGTTCGATGACTACGGTTCCTTCGGCATGAGCGACATCGCGCGGGCGCTTTCTCGCGAGGGCTATCAGAATTCGGTTATCGATCTCACGGCCGGTGCGGCGGTGCCTGCGGACTGTGCGCTCATCGCGATCGCGGGCGCCAAGAATGCGTTTTCGCGGGTGGAACTCGGACGGCTCGATGCGTATATGAAAGAGGGTGGACGACTCCTCGTCTTCACCGGACAGAATTCCGAAGTCGGAGTAGGTCCGCTTTTGCCCGCGTGGGGCGTTAGGATGATCGTACCGTCGTTCAAGGACGCGCCTACGCTTTCGGGGTCGGATGTCATCGCCTCGGCCTTTGCGGAACATCCGCTCACCTCTCCCCTCAAGGGTTCGCGGATCGTCCTTGAAAGGCCAGTCGCCTTCGCTTCGTCCGCCGCGGTCGGCGAGTCGTCCGCCACCGAACGGCTCGAATTTACGCCGCTTGCCACCGTCGGCGAAATCGCGGTGGCAGCGTCCATCGAGCGCGGGGCGGGGGCGGGCAGCGACGTGGCGATTCGTCCGACGCGTCTCGTGGCGATCGGCGATCCGGGCTTTCCGTTGAACCTTTCGCTTTCGCTGAAGGCGAACGCCAATCGCGATTTCATTCTCAATGCCGTCGCTTATCTGTCCGGCACCGAGTCCGCCGGCTCGAGCGATTCCAGAGCCGACCTTTTGTTGACCGGCTTCGACCGTTCGGGACAGCTTCGTCACCTGGTCTGGTCCGCGCTCGTCCTGCCGGCGGTGGTTTTCGCGGTTCTCTTCCTGATTGCGATGAGAAGGAGGCACCGGTCATGAGCAATCTGAGAAGCATCCTCCTTCTTCTGTTCGTCATCGCGTCCCTGGCGTTCTTAAACCTCTATTCGGTCCGTAGCGGCAATGCTCCGCGAGCGATTGCGAGAACTACGCTCATTGAGTCCGACTCGGCGGTGAGCGCCTTTTCCATCTGCCATGCGGGTGGCGACGCGGTGCGGCTCGAGAAGCGCGGCGGTTCGTGGCGGATGGTCGAGCCGTTCGAGGGCGGGGTGGACGAGCGGGTGGTGCTAAAGGTGCTCGATCGCATCGCGTATACGAGAATCACGGACGTGATGGGCGAGTCGGAACTTCAGAGGCGTAATCTCACGCGCGCTGATTTTACGTTGGAAAATCCGCTGATGACGCTCGATGTCGAGCTCAATGGAAAAAGCGAGACCTTCGGCTTCGGCAGGCCCACCCCTGCGGGAGACGGTGTTTACGTGTCCATCGCGGGACTTTCCGCCGTATTCGTCGCGCCGGCTGAGATTCTCTCCGCCGTGGATATGAAGGCGGACTCATTCCGTCTCAAGTCGCTCGTTATCGTAGGTCCCGAGTCTGTGCGCGCCTTTGAAGTGAAGCGCGGTGCGGAACAGTCCGAGCAGTTCGATCGTACGGCGGACGGATGGAAGACCTCGTCCGGCAAGCCCTCGGTGAAGCGCATCGAGGACTTCCTCGCGGCGCTTTCTGCCGCGGAAGCGTCCGAATTCGTCTGGCCCAAAGCTTCCACGAACGGCGCGGAGAAGGCGGAACAATCCAAGGTGCTTTCGGCGTCCGCCCTGGCCGGTTACGGACTCGATCCCGATTCCGCCATCACGGTCACGCTCAAGTGCATTGACGGACGCGACCGCCAGGTTTCGTTCGGAAAGGGCGCGGGGGCGGGCCTCGTCAATGCGCTGATTCACGAAGGCGGCACGGTCGTGGCCGTATCCGCGGGCTTGAAGGACGCGTTGACGCGCGACAAGAAGCTTTTCTCCGATTCGCGGCTGTTCCCGGTCGAGTCCTCTTCGGTCACGGCCTTTACATTGGTCGATGGCTCCGTCACCTGCACGCTGGCGCGTGATGCCGCGGGCGCATGGCGGCTCGAGCAGCCGGTTTCCGCGCCGGCTGATTCCGAAATCGCCGAGGCGGTGCTGAAGAAGATCCTCGCGCTGATGCCGTCCGATCTCGATGCCAACGGCATCACCGTCACGCTGCCGTCCGGATGCGAACCGGCGAAGGTAGCGGCGTCCGCGCTTTTGGGCAAGGACGGTTTCTCCGTCTTTCGTTCTCGCGAGGTGCTGCGCCTCGATCCTCAGCTCGTCAAGCGTCTTTCGGTGACTCCCGAAGGCGCCGCCGCTCCTGCTCGGGCCGTATCCTATTCGCGTGAGTCGCGCACCTGGAGCGTGGACGTGCCGGAGGGCGCGGGCGAGGTCGATTCGCAGACGCTCGATGCGGTGCTCACCGAGTTCAATCCGCTCCTGGCCGAACGGGTCGTCTCGCTCAAGGCCGATCAGGATAATCTCGATGACTTCGGTCTCGACAAGCCCTATCTTACGATCGCCATCGATCCGGTGACCGAAGAGGCGGTCCGCCGCAACCTGATCATCGGTGCTGAGACCGAGAACGGACGCTATGCCACCATCGGCTCGTCCGACGCGGTATTCGTGATTTCCGATTCGACGGTGAGGAAACTCTCCGTCTCGTTTGTTCGCAAGACGAATGGTTCAAAATGAAGGATATGAATATGACAATCAGAACTCAGTTCGAGAAATGGGTTTCGGAACAGCCGAATGCGTGTTTCATTCGCTACGCCGATGGCAAGGAGTGGAAATCGATCAGCTGGACTGAATTCGCCCGGGGCGTCCGCGAAATCGCCGAGGGCTACGGACGCGAGTTCCGTCTCAAGCCGCGCGAGGAGAATGCTGCGATCATTCTCGGCAACTCGCCCTCGTGGATCGAGGCGTACCTCGCTCAGGTCGGCACCGGTGCGACCGTAGTGCCGATCGATCCGAAGCTTCACAACGATGAAGTTCAGTATATTCTCAAAGACGCCCAGGTGCGGGTCGTCACGACCGACAAGGCCCACATCAAGATGATGATGGCGATCGCCAAAGATCTTCCCGATTTGAGGGCGGTGGTCATCACCGACGGTCCGGTCCATGACGGACAGAAGATCGAGGATCGCGTCGGGGTCTACGAATACAACCGTCTGCGCGTTTCCGAAGGCAATTGGTATGCCGAACATCAGGCGGACGAGACCGACGTCGCTTCGATCATCTACACCTCGGGTACGACCGGCAAGCCGAAGGGTGCGATGCTCACCCATCGCAACTTCATCTCCGATGCCGCAGGCGCGCTGAAGGTCTTTGGAGCTCCGATCACTCCCAAGGACTCCTTCTTCGTGGTGCTGCCGCTCTTCCACGCCTTCTCGTTCTGCGCCAACTTCGTGGTGCCGATGCTATCGGGAAGTTCGATGTATTTCATGCAGTCGTTGCGCACCATCGCCCAGGATCTCCATGATCTCAAGCCGACCGTGTTCTGTGCGGTGCCGCTCTTGGCGGAAAAGCTCCACGAGAAGATCGAAAGCGCCTTGGAGAAGTCCAAGCTCGCCCAGTTCCTGATGAAGATCGGCCTGCGCGGACCGGTCATGCACATGGTGAAGCTCCGTCTTGGCGGACGCCTCCGCTTCATGATCACCGGCGGCGCGCCGTGTCCCCGCAACGTGATGGAAAGCTTCAACCGCATCCACGTCCGCTTCCTCGAAGGATACGGACTTACCGAGTGCTCGCCGATCGTCTCGGTGTGTCCGCCCGAGGTAACGAAGATCGGTTCGATCGGACTTCCCTGCGGTGGTGTCGAGGTGCGGCTTGCGGACCAGAACGAGGCCGGTGTCGGCGAGCTGCAGGTCAAGGGATCGAATGTCATGGTCGGCTACTTCCACAATCCCGACGCTTCCGCCGAGGCGTTCGAGGATGACGGCAAGGGCGGACTCTGGCTCCGCACCGGCGACCTCGCTTCGATGGACGAGGACGGCTACATCTACATCCGTGGACGCAAGAAGGCGCTCATCGTCAACCGCGAGGGCAAGAACATCTATCCAGAAGAGGTCGAGGTGATGATCCAGAAGGAAATGTGCGTCGGCGATGTGGTCGTCATCGGCTATACGAAGGGAGATGATCCGGGCGAGAAGGTCGGCGCGATCGTGCATCCGAACGAGGACTGGTTCAAGGATCACAACGGCGGAAAGCTTCCGGACTGGGAGGAGATGGAGAAGACCACCATCAAGAAGGTGCAGGAGAAGTGTGCGGAACTGGCTGACTACAAGCGCGTGCGCAAGATCGTCATTTCCCGCGAGCCGCTCGTGCGCACTTCGATCGGCAAGGTCAAGCGCGTCACCTACAAGGGCACGCTCAACGAAGAGTGATGAAGGGCGTCTTCGAGGTCGGTTCGGTCGAGGAGACCTGGTCGCTCGCCGCGCAATTCGCCGCGGAGCTCAAGAGCGGAGACGTCGTTTGTCTCGAAGGTGATCTCGGAGCCGGCAAGACCACGTTCACTCAGGGACTCGCCGCGGCGCTCAAGGTCAAGGGACGCGTGTCGAGTCCGACCTTCTGTCTCGTCCAGGAACATCGTTGCACCGAAGGCGCGGCGATTCCGATGCTGGTGCACATGGATCTCTATCGTCTCAACGACGAGCGTGATGTGCTCGCCATCGGCTGGGAGGATTATCTCGCGGCCGGCGCCATGCTCGTCGTCGAGTGGCCGGAAAGGGCGGGCTCGCTCGTGCCGGAGGACGCGCGGCATATCGTCTTCACCCATCTCGAGGGCGAAGAGCACCGCCGCATTGAATTCAGATGAATCGCTTCTTTGAAAGTGCCGCGCGCGTACTGGAAGTCGACTCGGTCGATTTCAATACTGAGTTCCGTAGGGTTCCCGGCTGGTGCTCGCTCCATGCCTTCGGACTCTTGGTGATGCTCGAGAACGATTTTGCCGCGCCGATGGACATCGTCCGAATGCGCGAGATGAAGACCGTCGGCGAGCTTTATGTCCACGCTTTCATCGCGCTCGTCGCATCTATTACCGGTGCCGCGGTCGCCGAGCTTTCGTCGGAATCCGCGATGGGCGATGTTTCCGGTTGGGACAGCGTCAATCACCTGCGCATATTCATGGAAGCCGAGAAGCGCTTCGGAGTAAGGTATGAACTTCAGGAAATGCCGGCCGTGAAGACGATTGCCGATTTCGTGCGCGCCGGCAGATAGGAGCGGAATGTATCCAGATCTCATCGACCTCGGTTTTCTTCATCTCAAGACCTACGGCGCGTGCATGGCCGTCGGTTTCCTCGTCTGTTGGAAGCTCATCGAGGTGTTGTCGCGTCGGAAGGATCTCTCCAATCTCCTGATGTCGCTGATGATCTCCGGTGTGGTCGGCTCGCGCATCGCCTATGTGATCGAACACTGGAGCGTGGAGTTCGCCCAGCATCCAGAACGCATCATCCGCGTCGATCAGGGCGGGCTCATGTTCTATGGTGGACTCATCCTCGCCATTCTCGTCTTCTTCACCTGGTGTTTCGTCCGTCACGAGAAGACGCTCGAGCTCGCCGACCTGCTCGCCGCGGTGATTCCGCTCGGCCACGCCTTCGGACGCATCGGCTGCTTCTTCTACGGCTGTTGTTACGGACGCGATTCCGAGTGCTGGTGCGCGGTGGTGTTCCCGAAGGGGAGTCCGAGCTGGTTCGAACACGGACGACGCATGGCTGCGGTATTGCCGACTCAGCTTTTCGAGGCCGCCGCGCTGCTGGTGCTCTTCGGACTTCTGATGTGGCTCTGGCGCAAGACCTGGAGACGTCCGGGGTTCATTTCCGCCGCCTACCTCGCCGGTTACGCGATCATCCGTTTCGGCATCGAGTATCTCCGCGGCGATCCCAGGGCCGCAGTAGGTCCGTTCTCGATCTCCCAGACGATTTCACTGGCCATGCTCGTCATTGCCGGCCTCATCGCCTTGAGGGCCAAACGGTTGAACGGGTAGCGGTGGTTTTGCTACACTACTGGCATCTGTCTATGGGATGGCAGTGGATTAAATAAATTATTAGGTAAATCATGATGAATCTTTCTCTCGTTATCGCGGCCGTTCTGACGGTCAACATGAATCCTGGTGAGAACTGGTGGGGTCTTGGCGCCAACTTCGGGCGCGAGATGCCGTTCACCGCCGCCAAATCGTTCAAATGCGACCTGCGCACGAACAACTATGCGCATCCCGCCCAGGCGCTGATGGCGTCCGATCAGGGTCGCGTCATCTGGTGTGACGAGGCCTTCGCAGTCAATATCAAGAACGGCGTCATCACCCTTACGAGCGACAAGAGCGAAATCAAGCTTGTCGAGAAGGCCGGCAAAAATCTCGCCGAGGCGTTCCGTTACGCCGTCAAGACCTGGATCAAGCCGACGGGCGAAGAGCCGGAACTTCTTTATTTCGCCGCGCCTCAGTACAACACCTGGATCGAGCTCACCTATCATCAGAACGAGAAGGACATCCTCGAGTACGCGCAGTCGATGATCGATCACGGCTTCCCGCCCGGCGTTTTCATGATCGACGATACCTGGCAGGCCGGTTACGGCGACTGGCGTTTCGAGCCGACGCGCTTCAGCGATCCGAAGGGCATGATGGACAAGCTCCACAAGATGGGCTATAAGGTGCTCCTCTGGATGTGTCCGTTCGTGGGCATGGATCTGCCTGCGTTCCGCCGTGTGGCGTGGGGCGTGAATCCCGATGACGTGAAGGGCTATCCGATGAAGGGTGGCTTCCTCAACGAAAGCAACAAGAACGGCTGGCACGGCGTTCCCTATCCCGCGGCGATCAAGTGGTGGAACGGAACGTCCGCGCTGCTCGACTTCACCCATCCCAACGCCGTCGCGTGGTTCGACGAACAGCTGACGCGGCTGGTGAAGGAATATGGGGCGGACGGCTTCAAGTTTGACGGCGGTTCGGTTTCGTACTATGCCGGCACCCGTGATTCTGCGGGCGAGGGCGGCAGCGCTCCGAAGACGTTCGCGCACGATCCTTCCGTCTCGGCGACGCGGCAGTCCTCTCTCTATGGAGATTTTGCGCTCAAGTACAAGGGCAGCGAATACCGCAATGTCTTCGGTTTCGCGGGCAAGCCGGTGATCATGCGTCTTCATGACAAGGCGCACAGGTGGGACGCCCTGCAGCGGCTCATTCCCGATATGCTCGCCTCCGGTATGGCCGGTTATCCCTTCATCTGTCCCGACATGGTCGGTGGCGGCGAATGGTCCGCCTTCATTCCCGGCTCTCCGTTCTCCGAGGAGCTCTTTGTCCGTTCGGCGCAGGTTCAGGCGCTTTGTCCGATGATTCAGTTCTCGGCCTCGCCCTGGCGCTATCTCAACAAGGAGAATCAGAAGCTCGTCTCCGCGGCGGTTCAGCTCCGTCAGAAGTTCGCTCCGAAGTTCGTCGAGCTCGCGAAGAAGGCGGCGAAGGACGGCGAGCCGATGATGCGCAATCTCGAATACGTCTTCCCCGGGAACGGCTATCAGAATATCAAGGACGAGTTCATGATGGGCGATGATCTGCTCGTCGCGCCGGTCGTGAAGGGCGGCGTTGCCGAGCGCGAGGTCGTGATTCCGCCGGGCAAGTGGCTGGCGGACGATGGAACGCTCGTTACGGGTCCGTCGAAGATCAAGGTTACGACTCCGCTCTCCCGTCTGCCTTATTTCGTCAAGCAGTAATCGTCCAAGATGATTCAGACGCCTTCTCCTGAAAGCTTCCTTCTCAAGTGGCGCGGCGATTGCGTCGAGGTGACGCTTACGCTCGACTCACCGCGTGCGGGACGCGCCGCGCTGCGCACCAACATCGGCCGCGCCGACGTGCGCCGCGACGAGATCATCGATGAGACGGAGAAGGGGCTTACCCCGATGGCGCGGGCGTGGACCGACCTTCCGCTTCCCGAGGTGCGTCCCGGCGTCTTCTCGGCGGTGATTCCCCTCGATCAGGTCGGCGTGTTCTCCGGCAAAGCGTGTTTCTTCCCCAAGGGCTCGAACGTGCCCGAATGGCCTGACGGACGCAACTTCCACATCAAGGTGATGAGCGCCGAGACGCGCGCCAACAATTCGATCTACTGCGTCTTTCCGCGGCAGTTCGGGTCCTTTCGCGAAGTTGCGCGGCGCTTGCCGCTCATCATGGACAAGATGGGCTTCGGCATCATCCAGACGTTGCCGCCTTTCCCGGTGCCGACAACGTACGCGGTGATGGGTGAGTACGGCTGTCCCTTTGCCGCGACCGACTTCCTTTCGGTCGATCCCGCGATGGCCGAGTTCGACGAGTTCGCCACGCCCCTCATGCAGTTCAAGGAGCTGATCGGCGCGGTGCACGCGAAAGGGGGACGACTCCTCGTCGATCTTCCCGCCAATCACACCGGCTGGGCTTCGACTTTGCAGACCCATCATCCCGAATGGTTCCGCCACGAGCCGGACGGTCGCTTCCATTCTCCCGGCGCGTGGGGCGTGAAATGGGCCGATCTCGTCGAGCTCGATTACACCAACGCCGAACTCCGCGCATACATGGCCGAGGTTTTCCTCTTCTGGGTGCGGATCGGGGTGGACGGTTTCCGCTGCGATGCGGGCTACATGATTCCCGCCGAGACCTGGGAATACATCGTTGCCAAGGTGCGTGAGGAATATCCCGATACGATCTTCTTCCTCGAAGGACTCGGCGGCAAGCTCGAGACCACCGACCGACTGCTTGCGGAGTCCAATCTCGACTGGGCGTATTCCGAACTTTTTCAGACGCCGGACCGCAACGCCTTCGAGTGGTATTTTCCGGGGGCCGCCAAACGGGCCGAGAAATACGGTGCGCTCGTCCATTTCGCCGAGACCCACGATAACGACCGGCTCGCGAAACGCGGCCATACCTACGCGTGTCTCCGCGTGCAGCTCGCGGCGCTTCTGTCGTGGCAGGGCGCGTGGGGAATCGCCAACGGCGTCGAGTGGTTTGCCACCGAGAAGATCGATGTTCACGGCAAGAACGACCTCAACTGGGGTGCGTCCGAGAACATGGTCGAGCTCATCGCCGATTTGAACCACCGGCTGAAGACCCATCCGTCCTTCACCGGCGCCTGTCGTATCGAACTCATCACCCGCGGCGGAGGCAATACGCTCGCGGCGCTTCGTACCGCGTCCAACGGCTCGACGGCGCTGGTGCTCGCCAACCTCGATTGCGAGCGCGGCATCGAGATCGATTGGGACCGCTCGCGCTTCGCGCATTTCGGGCCCGTGCATCTCGGTCCCGGCGAGGTACGGTGGATGGAGGCGGATGCGAAGAACTCATCCGAAGTCGCCAAGGTCGAATCCGTTCGGGTCGAGCGCCCGGTTCCGCTCTTCCATGCCGTCTTGCCGCGCGACATCAATCGCGATCTCATCGTGCCCGAAGGCGAATGGATTGAATTCACCTCCACCTGTCCTTTCCGCGTGCGGCTTATCGATACCGTTACCGGCAGAACCGTCCGCGTCTTTCGTTCCGATGCCGCCAATACTGTCCTTTTCGATGCGCCGCATTATCATGGGGACGGCACGCGCTCGCGTTTGCTCAGCATGGACGTCACCCGCTATGTGGACGGCAAGGCGCTCTGCACGCACTCGCGCTTCCTCGTGCCGCCGCCGCCGGACATGGCAAGGGTCGATTTCGTCCTTCCCGGTGAAGTGGTGAGGGCTCATCCCGAATGGCGGACGATCCTTTCAAGTCCTACGGGCGCCGCGGCCCAGCTGCGCATCGGCTGGGGCGAAATCCGCTCCCAATACGATGCCTTCCTCGCGGCCAATCCCAATCCGACGTGTCCCTCCGACCGCCTCAATCTCTGGACGCGCACGCGCATCTGGCTCCAGCGCGAAGGTTACACGCGCGAGCTAAATTACAAGTGCGTGACGAAATTCATTGCCGATCCCGCTGGCAAGGTCGCCGCCTGGACCTTTAACGTTCCTTGCGGAATGGGCAAGGAGACCTCGTTCGAGATTCGGCTCATCCTCGCGGATGTCGGCAGCACCGCGATGCTCGGCGTGCGCCGTCTCGATGCCGGCGAGAACGATGTCGGCGATCAGGTGCGGCTCGTGTTTCGTCCCGACCTCGAATGGCGCAGTTTCCACGCGACCACCAAGGCCTATCAGGGTGACACCGAACACCGTTTCGCCGCGGCCGCGAAACCGCTTCCCGAAGGCGAGGGAGTTGTCTTTTCTCCCTTTGACGGCAGCTTCACGCTGCTCGCGGTGGACTGCACCTACCATCATGAGACTGAGTGGTGCTACAATGTCTCGCACGAGGAGGAGATGTACCGCGGACAGGAAGGCGCGGGAGATGTCTTCTCGCCCGGCTGGATCAGTGCGGACCTCAAGATCGGAGACGTCTGCGGCATCGCCGGACATTATTCGCCCGAGAAGGAGCCGGATACGTGCGGACACTCCGCGGATCGTCCCGAGTGGCTCAAGTTCATGGAGCTTCGGACTCCGCGCTCGTTCGTGAATTCCATCCGCGAGGCGATTCTCCTTTACATTGTCAATCGGGACGAGCTCAAGACCGTGATCGCCGGCTTCCCGTGGTTCCTCGATTGGGGACGCG
>DCIL01000045.1:18894-24629 GCA_002315875.1 Verrucomicrobia bacterium UBA1727
CATGCGCGGCATGATCGCCGCGGGAATGTACGCTGACTCGCTCAGCATCCTCAAGGCCTTCGCCGCGTTCGAGGAGAACGGAACGTTGCCCAACATCATCTACGGCAAGACCGCGGGCAATCGTGACACGACCGACGCCCAGCTCTGGTTCGTCCGCTGTGTCGAAGAGCTGGAGGCGAAGGGCGAAGACGTCACGGAACTCAGGAAGACCTGCAAGTCCATCGTCGACAATTACCTCAAGGGCACGCCGAACGGAATCCATGTCGATGGCGAGTCCGGCCTCGTCTGGTCGCCTTCGCACTTCACGTGGATGGACACGAACTATCCCGCCTGCACTCCGCGCATCGGCTATCCGATCGAGATTCAGGCGCTCTGGATCTCCGCGCTCCGCTTCGTCGGACGCACCGAGCTTGCGGACAAGACGCTCGCTTCCGTGATCAAATACTTCAAGTCACCGAAGGGCGGATATGCGGACTGTCTCGACGCTCCGAACGGCGAGAGCGCGGCAAAAGCGCGTCCCGATTTCGCGGTGCGTCCCAACCAGCTCTTCCTGGTCACGCTCGGAATTCTCGAAGACGAGACGATCCTCACCTCGGCCGAGGAATTGCTCGTGCCGGGCGGAATCCGCTCGCTC
Organism: Verrucomicrobia bacterium UBA1727; assembly: GCA_002315875.1. Classification (GTDB taxonomy): domain Bacteria; phylum Verrucomicrobiota; class Kiritimatiellia; order RFP12; family UBA1067; genus UBA1067. Next base: position 19,529 of record DCIL01000045.1, read on the forward strand.
TCTTCGTCCGACTCCCGTTACCGCGGCGTCTACGCCGGTGATGAGGATACTTCGCGCAAGCCGGCCTATCACAACGGCACGGTCTGGTGCTGGCAATTCCCGCTTTACGCCGAAGCGCTCGCGATCTTGAAGCCGCAGGCCGGCCATGTCGCGCTCTCGCTTCTATCGAGTTCCGTGGATGCGCTCAACGGCGGCACGATCGGCCACCTCAGCGAGAACATGGACGGCGATGCGCCGCATGCGCAGAAGGGCTGCACCGCCCAGGCCTGGAGCGATTCCGAACTCCTGCGCGTCTGGCTCAAGCTCACCGGCAAATGATTTAACAAATTATCATAAGATCAAATGAATACCACGAATCCAACTCGCAGAACCGCCCGTGAATGGGCAATCCAGATGCTTACTGCGGCGGACGTCAATCCGCCGACGGACCTCGCCGCGCACGAGGAGTCGTTTTTCAACCAGATCGTCGATCTCGAAGATGTCGATGGGGGCGCGAGCAACGCCCGCGGCAAACTCCGTCAGTTCGCGGTCGAGCGCTTCGAGGGCGTGATGAACAACAAGGACGAGCTGGACGGCATCATCAGTCCGCTCCTGGACGGCTGGGACCTCTATCGCCTCGGCACCGTCGAGCGCGCCGTCCTTCGTCTCGGAACCTGGGAGCTCAAGTATTCCGACGTTCCGCCGCGCGTGACCATCAACGAAGCGGTCGATCTCGTCAACTGGTTCTCGTCATCCCGTTCGCGCGGACTCGTCAACGGTGTCCTCGATAAGGTCTCTAAGGCGAAATGACCGATGTCGATTACATGCTCCTCGCGCTTGCTGAAGCGCGCAAGGGCGAAGGCCACACCCGGCCAAATCCGCCCGTCGGAGCGGTAATCGTCAAGCGCGGCAAGATTCTCGGAAAGGGATATCACCATCGCGCCGGAGGCGATCACGCCGAAGTGGATGCGATCAGGCACGCGAAGGGTGATCTCAAGGGCGCGACGATCTACGTGACGCTCGAGCCGTGTTCGAAGGCGGGACGCGTCGGAGCTTGTACGGACGCGATCATCGCCGCTGGAATTTCCGAAGTCGTCTACGCGATAAGCGATCCCAATCCCGTCAATCGCGGACGTGCTGCGCGCGTCCTCAGGCGTCACGGCATCCGTTGCCGCCGCCTCGATTTTTCAAAGGCCGCGGCGCTAAAGGGTGAACTTGATCAGCTGATCGCCCCGTTTGCGAAACACGTCACCACGGCTCTTCCGTACGTGACCGTCAAGATCGCGATGTCTCTCGACGGACGCATCTGCGACCTGAAGGGTGATGCGAAGTGGATTTCCAGTGCCGTGGCGCGAAAGGCGACGGGACGCTACCGCGAGCGCGTGGACGCGATCATGGTCGGGGCTGAGACCGTCCGCAAGGACAATCCTTCGCTCCTCTCGCACGGCAAGCGCAACGATGATCTCGTGCGCGTCATCGTTTCGCGGTCCGGCAAACTGCCGCGCAACGCGCAGGTCTTTACGGACGGACGGAACGAGACGCTCGTTTTTGCGGACGCGAAGACGGCGCTTGCGGAGCTCGGCCGCCGCGGATTCCTGCACGTCCTTTGCGAAGGTGGAATGAAGCTCGCCGTTTCGCTCGCGCAGGCGGGACTCGTGGACGAATGGATAACCGTGCTCTCGCCCAAGGTGATCGGAGAACTTCCCATCGCCAAGGCGACGGTCATCTCGAATTTCAAAGGTTACGAAGACAAATGAAGAAGACGCTTTATCTTGAGCGATCGACCGGTGACTGCCGCAGCGGGGACTGGGTGGAGAAGCTCGATCTCGAGGGTATCGAACGCATTGTGGTGGGAACGGGCCCCGGCAGCTTCGCCGGCATCCGCTCGGCCATCGCCTTCGCCCGCGGCTATCAGCTCGGACGTCCCGAAGTCGAGGTGCTCGGTCTTCCTTCGGCCTGCGCTCTCGCAGAGAAGGACGTGAAACTGCTCGTCATCGGTGACGCGCGGCAAGGCAAGCTCTGGCTCGCCTATCTCGACGGCTTCACTCTCGAGCGCGAAGTCGGTCAGATCGAAACCTCTGAACTCGTTCGTGAACTTGCCGCGGGACGCTCCGTGGTGAGTCCCGATCACCGCCGTATCGGGCCGCTCCTCGCCGAGAAGTTCGGTGATGCGTATCTGGGCGAGCGCATGCCGACGGCCGAAGGACTCGAGCAATTCGATCTCGCCAATCCGTCCGCCGCCACCCAAGAGCCGCTTCCGATTTATCTCAATCCCGCTGTAAGGAACTAAGTCATGTTCAAACGTACGCTTCTCGCTATTGCCGTTGTCTCCGGTTTCGCCGCGTTCGGTTCCGAGATCATGGAGGACGGACGCTTCACCGTCCTCAACATCATCCCTTCAATGCCGGGACACGAAGACATCGCCGCGGCGGATGCGAAGGAATACGCCGAGCGGACGGGCTGCGAGCATGTCCTTTACTCGATGACGCTTCATCCCGAGGGCAAGCCGGCGATGGCGAAGGTAGACAAGATTCTTGAAAGCTATCGGATCTGGGCGAAGAAGCTCGAAGGCACGGCCGCAAAGCCCGGCATCCTTCTGCAGGCGATCATCGGACACTGGCCGCGGGTCGACAAGGAGATCGAACCCTGGCAGCGCACGATCAACATCAAGGGCGATGCCGTCCGCTTCTGCATCTTCGACGAGCGCTATCAGGCCTATGTTCGCGAGGTCGGACGCAAGCTCGCCGCCGAGCATCCGTCGGTAATTCTCGGCGATGACGACATCCGCATGTTCTCTCCTCACGCCGAGTGCTTCTGTCCGCTCCACACCGCGGAATACAACCGCCGTACGGGCAAGAATTTGAGTTCGGACGAACTTCGCAAGTTCATCTCCAAACTTGACTATCGCGATGGCGCGCACAAGGCGTTCACCGATCTTCAGGAGGATACGATCAAGCTTCTGCTTACGACCTTGCGCAGTGGCATCGACTCGGTCGATCCGTCCATCCCCGCCGGCGTCTGTCAACCGGGCTGGGTCTGGGAGCGAGCGCGCATCGGACGTTACGCGCGCACCCTCGCCGGCAATCATCGTCCGTTCTTCCGCCTCGGAAACGGATGGTATCGCGAGCATCTCGCGAAAACCCAGTTTCCTCAGGTGCTGACCGCGTCCATGGCCTCGTTCGAACCGTATCGCGATTTCCCGTATGTCATATCCGAGGCCGACACCTGGCCGCAGAACCTCTGGTCGAAGTCCGCCGTGTCCTATCACGCCGACCTGGTCGCCGGTGCGTTCGTGGGCATGAAGGGGGCGAAGGTCTGGTATGTGAATGCCCATCGCGGGGTGGACTATCCGGTGACGCGCCACTACACGAAGGTGATGGCCGATCACCGCGGCTACTACGATGGCATCGTCGCTGCCATCGCCGGCAAGCGCATGCACGGACTCGTCGTGCCGCTCTTCGAGGACTTCCCCTGTCAGAACGTCAAGGATCGCGAGCCGCGCATCATGAACTACGTGGCGGACGGCTGGGCGGAGCGGATCTTCGGTGTCTACGGAATTCCCTACCGCACCTCGTACGATCTCGATGAGAAGGGTGCGGTCTATGCGCTTGGCGGATCTCAGGTCATCGCGCGCTGCACCGATGCCCAGCTCAAGATGATGCTCTCGCACAAGGTGCTAATCGACTGCGATGCCGCGCTCGCGCTGATCGCCCGCGGCTTTTCGAAGGAGATCGGTGTCGAGCTTGCCGCAGATCAGAAGCCCGGCTTCACCACCGAGCGCTGGGAGAAGGGTCGCGCCTTCGATGTTCGGTATTCCTCGACCTCCAAGAAGAAACTCTTCAAGACGCTCGACGGGGCGGATGTGCTTGCGAATCACATCTGGCGTCCTTACACCGGTGCGAGCGAGTTCGAGCGCGTTGCGCCGTCCGCCACGCTCTTCGAAAACTCGCTTTGCGGAAAGGTGGCGTTCACGGCCTATCATTTCGCGATGAGGGACGGCACGGTGGAGGCGAACGCGCGTCAGGATTATCTTTTCAAACTTATCGCCGCGCTCGAACCGTCCGTCGCCGAATACGTGAGCGCCAACGATCAGAATACCGTCACGCTCGTGCGCCGCGGCGGTGCGGACGATGTGCTCGTCGTCTTCAATCTCAACACCGATCCGACGGGATGCCTGAAGTTCCGCCTCGCTGCGCGTCCCGAGAAGGTCGAGCGGCTCGGCAATGACGGAAAATTCCAGGCGGTTGCCTTCGAGTACGTCTCAGGACTCGTCACGCTGCCGATCGATCTTCCCTGTTATGGTGAAACCGTCCTGAGGATTACGAAATGAGAATCGGACTTTACGGAGGGAGTTTCAATCCCGTTCATCACGGCCACATCAACATCGCCCGGCGTGCGATTGCCGAGCTTCAGCTCGACCGTCTCATCGTTCTGCCTGCGGCGGTGAATCCGTTTAAGGTGGGACTCGACCATTCCGTCGCGGCGCTCAATCGCGATTGGGAATTGAAGCTTGTCACCGCCGCCTTTGCCGCGGTCGAGAAGGCCGTGGTCGATATGCGCGAGGTCAACCGCGGCGGAGTTTCCTACGCGATCGAGACGGTTCGTGAAGTTGCCGCGGAAAATCCCGGTGCCGAACTCTACTACATCATCGGTGAGGATTCGGTCGAGGGCTTGCCGCGCTGGAAGGAGATCGACGAGCTCAAGAAACTCGTCACCTTCAAGGCGTATCCGCGCACACCTGAGTCCTCGACTGCGATCCGTGAACTCTTCAATCGCCGCGCGGTTACGATTAACGAGGATGAGAAACTTGCCGCGGCCGTGCGCGAAGGGGTCCTCCGCAAGAACGGATTCTGTCCCTGCCGCCTCCCGAAGAATCCCGAGTTCTTCTGTCCCTGCGAGGAGTTCCGCGCCCAGCTCGCCGATCCGTCCTTCTCGGGACTCTGCCACTGCCGACTTTACAACTGCAAATGACACCTGCCATGCAACCGACCGAACATATCGCACTGCCGCTCAAGTATCGTCCCCGCACCTTCGATGACGTCGTCGGACAGGAACACGTCGTCACGACGCTCAGGCACGCCATCGAGTCCGGCAGAGTCGCCAACGCCTATCTCTTCATCGG
>DCIL01000045.1:24645-44741 GCA_002315875.1 Verrucomicrobia bacterium UBA1727
CGCGCGGCATCGGCAAGACCACGCTTTCGCGCATCTTCGCCAAGGCGCTCAACTGCCAGAATCCGAACGGCGTCGAGCCGTGCGGCGAATGCGTGAACTGTCAGGAGATTGCGGCGGGACGCTCCATCGACGTGACCGAACTCGATGCCGCTTCGCACAACAAGGTCGAGAACGTGCAGCCGATCATAGATGCGGTGCAGTTCAAGCCCACTAATTCGAAATACAAGATCTTCATCATCGACGAGTGTCACATGCTCTCGAATGCGGCTTGGAATGCGCTTTTGAAGACCCTGGAGGAACCGCCGCCATATGCCCGTTTCATCTTCGCCACCACCGAGGGTGATAAGGTGCTCGCGACGATCGTCTCGCGTTGTCAGCGTTTCGACCTGAGGAAGATCCAGACGAATGACATCGTAAGCCGTCTCAGGTACATCTGCGACAAAGAGGGCATCGAGGCCGAAAACGATGCGCTATTGGCGATCGCCCGCGGTGCGGAAGGCGGCATGCGCGACGCGCTCTCTTCGCTCGACCAGCTCGTTTCGTTCAAGGGCAACAAGGTCAACGAGGCGGATGCGCTCGCGGTCTTCGGACTCGTGAGCCGCGGCGCTCTCGAGGGACTGGCGGGGTCAATTCTCATGGGTGATAACGCAGGCATCCTTTCCGCCATCGAGCTCTTTGATTCAGCGGGCAAGAACATGCGCCGTTTCGCGAGCGAACTGATGATGCATTTCCGCAACATGGCGGTTTTGCAGGCGCTCGGTCCGAAATCGAAGTCGATTACCGCAACGCCAGAGCAGATCAAGGTGCTCGAAGAACAGGCGAAGGGGATCGATCCCGAGCGTGTCTTCAAGGTCTGCGATCTGCTGGCGGACATGGAAGAGCGCCTCGGACACGTCCTGAGCGTCCGTACGCTCATCGAGATGACGCTGATGAAGGCCGCGCACATCGCGACCACCGCCACGATTGACGAATTGCTGCGTGCGCTGAAAGCGGCAGGGCGCAGCGAAAAGCCAGCGGTATCCGCGCCAGCGCCCGCGCCTGCTCCGCACGTGCCCTCGACGAACCGCGAGATGATGGATGACGACCGGCTCGGGGACATCATCGGCGGCTTTGACGGTGCGACGGTGTCTGATATCCATTGATCCGACCGACGCGATGGGTCCGCTACTGCTCGTTCTGACCACGATGATCTGGGGAACTGGTTTCCTCGGACAGAAACTCGCGGCGGATTCTCTCGGACCTTTTGCGCTCACCGCGAGTCGGAATGCGCTTGCGGGGCTCTTCCTCGTTTGTTGCGTATTCGCCCGCGGCAATCGTCTCCTGCCCCGCGGCGCCTATTTGCGGTCCAGCGCAATTGCCGGCGTCTGGTGCGGGATTCCGCTTTTTGCCGCGATGGTGACCCAGCAGTTCGGAATCGAGAGCACGACTCCGGGCGTGTGCGCGTTTCTGACGACCAACTACATCCTCTTCGTGCCGCTCATCGCCGCGCTGCTGACCCGCACTTTGCCGCGCTGGCATGTGGTCGCGGGCGTGACGATCGCGCTCGTCGGCTCGTATTTCATCAGCGTCTCGGGTGAGAAGCTGGGCATCGGAAGGGGCGAGGCGTGGACGCTTCTTTGTGCGCTCTTGTTCTCCATTCAGATGATCATCGTCGATCGCGTCTGTCCGAAGTGCGACGTTCTCGTGGTAAGCGCTTCGCAGATGTTCACTTCGGCCTTGCTTTCGCTCCCGTTCGCATTCCTGCCTTCGGAACTGCCGCGGCTTTCGGCCTTTGCCTTTTCGTGGCACTCGATCTGGCCGGTCGTCTACTGCGGCGTGGTGTCGTCCGGCATCGGCTACACCTTGCAGAACTTCGGTCAGGCGCGCACGCCCGCCGCGATTTCCGCGGTGATCCTCTCGCTTGAGTCGGTCTTCGGTGCGCTCGCCGGTTATGCGTTCTTGGGGGACGTAATGAGCTTCCGCCAGGGCCTCGGCTGCGTGCTCGTCTTCGTGGCCGCGCTCTTTACCCAGCTTGCCGATTTCCTCGTGATCAAAAGGAGAAAACATGCAAATCTCGCTCAATGACATCCTCTCGGTATTTTCGTTCGGAATGGGTGCGTGCATCGCCTCGTTCCTCAACGTCGTCATCTACCGCGTGCCGCGCGGCGAGTCGATCGTAAGACCCGCCTCGCACTGTCCCAAGTGCAATGCCGCGATCAAGTGGTATCAGAACATTCCGATCCTTTCCTACCTTGCGCTTCGCGGCAGATGCGCGAAGTGCCGCGAGCGTATCTCTCCTCGCTATCTCTTCATCGAGCTTACGGGTGCGCTCCTCTTTCTCGCGGCCTTCAAAGGTTATGGAATCGTCTACGGTGGCGCGCCATTCGGCTGCACGCTGATCCGATTGCTCACGGTCTGGCTCTGGATTTCGCTGATGATCGTCGGGTCGATGATTGACTATGATCTCAAGCTGCTGCCCGACTTCGTGACCGTCGGCGGCATGATCCTCGGCGTTGTTTCCAACGGACTCGTCGCGGGTCTCAATTTCTCATGTCTTTCCGCTCCCTACCAAACGTGGCCGGTGATGGTCGCCATGACGCCGCTGGTGCAGTCCCTCATCGGTCTCATCGTCGGTTTCGGCCTCTTCTGGCTCATCCGTTTCCTCGGCTCGAAGGTGTTCAAGCGCGAGGCGATGGGACTTGGGGATGTCTTTCTGATGGGTGCGGTGGGTGCGATTTCGGGACCGGTCGCGGTATTCTTCGTGCTCATCTTCTCCTCGCTTTTCGGATCGATCATCGGACTATCGATGGTGGCGCTTTCCAAGATTCGTCTCGGCAAGTTCGCCGAGATTCCGTACGGTCCCTACATCTGCCTCGCACATCTCTTCTTCCTCTTCTACGGCCCCACCGTCATCCACTGGTACGTCAACCTGCTGAAGTAGATATAACTTTAGTTGAAGTCGAGAGTTGAAGTTGAAGAATGGACGGTAGGGGCCTATCCCCGTGCGGCCCGCCAAGTTAGAGAATCTAATCATCCAAAAAGGAAATAAATGAACGCTTTGTTGATTGCCGCGGTGGCGATGAATTTCGGTGCCTGGAATGTCGAATTTGATGAGACCGGATCGCGGCTTAAGATTGCCAATCCTTCGGCTAAAGTCGAGCTCTGCGGAAATCTCTCGTTCGAGTCGAATGGCAAGCCCTGGCAGATCCGTGAGTCGCTCGAGCAATTCAACCGCCGGCTGACACTCTTCAATGCGGCAAGCTGGAATTCGCAGGCAGGTGTGCGCGGCTATGTTTCTTTTCGAGATTGCGGGGGACGACTTTCAATCGAGGGAGTGCATCGTACGGGACGCAATTTCTTCCCGGGAACGCTCGTCTGGAAGGGCGTGGCGACGGTGAGGTCCGATGCCTTTGCGTGTCGGACGATTCCATCGGAAGGCGAAACGGTGCTCAATTTTTCGGATGGCGGCGGTGACTTGCCGACCAATGATTCGGTGTTCTCGCCTGCGGACGATTTTGCGCTGCGGTTTTTCTCGAAGGCGACACGGGTGAAGACGCTCGAAGACGGACGGTTCGGTTTCGAGCTTGCGCTCACGATGGACGATTCAGCGAATTCGACGATCACCATTGAGGCCGACGGAGCGTATTTCAAGTCGCGGTGGTGTCCCGGTTACACTCCGATCAACCGCACCCGTACACCCCGCGCGCCGACCGGCTGGCTCAGTTGGAACACGTATTTCGACAAGGCGGGAGCAAAGGAGAATCTCTTTGAGGCGCGGGTGGCGAAGAAATTTCTCCAGCCGTTCGGACTCGAGTTCATCCAGATCGAGTCCTGGCAGGGCAATTCTTATTGGCTGCCGGTCGGTGACTTCCACAATCTCGACCTTTCGTGCTGTCCGGAGCAGTTCCCCGACGGGATGAAGAAACTGGCGGATGACATCAAGGCGCTCGGATTCCGTCCCGGAATGTGGATGCCGCTTTACGGAACCGGTAACGCAGAGTTCTACAAGGCGCATCGCGATTGGTTCCTCCATGATAAGAACGGCAAGCCGATCTCCAGCTGGAACGGCAGGTACACGCTCGACTACACGATTCCCGCCGTGCACGAGTACATCCGCAAGATTACGCGCGTCGCGTCGCGCGAGTGGGGATATGAGTTCTTCAAGTTCGACGGGATGGCACAGAAGCGTATGGAACTGCCGAACATTCGCGCCTGCGCGAAAGATCCGAAGAGCCGCGATTGGTTCGTCGAGTCCGTGAAGTCCATGCGCGCCGGCGTCGGTGAGGATCGCGTGATGCTCGGCTCGATGGCGGACTTCACCGGCGCCGAGGTCGGCATTCTCGACGCGAGTCGCCTGGGGGCGGACATTGCCTCGCTCTATGAAGGGGTCGTCGAACAGGACTACCTCGGACACAAGTCGTTCATGCGCCAGGCGCCGATTCGCTGGCACAACGTGATGGATCAGGTCGAGTGCACTTACGGCGAGGTGTTCGTCAATAACATCATGATGTTCATCGATCCTGATACGCTGCTCGTCAATTATGCACTCGAGAAGAACGAGGCCCAGGTGATGGCGACCGTGGTTGGACTTGCGGGACAGGTCACCTTCGCCGGGGACAAGCTTGCTGAACTCGGAATGGATCGGATGAAGATTCTCCAGCAGGTGTTGCCGGTGGCGGACATTCGTCCCGTCGGACTCTATCCGTATTTCAAACATCTTCCCGTCTGGAATCTCCAGGTGAAGCGTCCCTTCGGCAAGTGGAACAACGTCGCGCTCTTCAACTTCAGCAACAGCGAGAAGACGATTGAAACCGATTTCGGCGCGCTCGGACTTGATGCGGATAAGAAATACGCCGCGTATGAGTTCTGGACTCAGAGCTGGATGGGTTTGAAAGAGAAGGGACTTAAGCTGACGGTACCGGCGCATACGGTTCGTCTCATCTCGCTTCGCGAGGCGGTGTCGCGTCCGCAGTTCATCGGTGATGATCGCCATCTCACGCAGGGCGCGGTCGAGCTCGAGGACGAACGTTGGGACGCATCGCGCAAGGAACTGACGCTCGATGTCAAGGCCATCGAGGGTTTCCCGTTTGTTTATTCCGTGCGTGTGCCCGAGGGCTTTGCCTGCAAATCGGTGCGTGCCTCCGAAGGCGCCAGTGCTGAAATCCGCTCCGAGGGCGACTTGCTGCGCGTGACGGTTTCCGCAAAGAAGACGTCCGTCGTGAAGGTTACGCTGGCGTTCTGAGCTTGCAAATACCGGAAGACCTCGGGGACAGACCCTGCACGACCCTTGTAAATATTGGCTTTCGTGCGTGCTGCCGGGTTTTGGTAAGTGGCGTTGTTCGCTCGCCTCTTTCATGCGCTCGCCCAGGGGTGTCGCTCGCTCCGCGAGCGACTATTCTAGGCGATTCCCCATCTTTCGCCTGTCGCGGAGCGACAGGCACCCCTGTGTTCCACCTCCCTCTACCCTCTATTCTCTATTCTCTACCCTCCATTCTTCAACTTCAACTCTCGACTTCAACTTTCTTTTCCAACATGCCTGTTGATTCGGCAAGGGTTACTATGGTAGAATACGAAAGATTTTACGCGTTTAGGAATTTAATTCAAATCAAAACAACAAAGGAGAAGTGACAATGACCACTCGCAAGGAGTTCTGCAAGGGTACCGCCGGTCTCGCCGGCATCATCGCCGCTGGCGCCGCGCCTTCCGCATTCGGAGCCGGAGTCGGCTACAAGGCCAACGAGAAGATTCGCGTCGCCTGCGTCGGCTATTCAGACCGTTTCCGCGGCTCGTTGCTGCCGTGCTTCCTCAACCACAGCAAGGAACTCAACTTCGAGATGGTTGCGGTTGCCGATCTCTGGAAGCGTCGCCTTTATTCGAATGCGAAGCCCGAGATGGAGAAGAAGCTCGGTCATCCGATCGAGACGTTCGGTTCCGACAAGGCGCTATACGACGCCAAGCAGAAGCTCGGTCTCGATGCGGTGATCATCTCGACGGCCGACTTCCAGCACGCTCAGCATTCGGTGGCGGCGGCGAACGCCGGTCTCGATGCGTACTGCGAGAAGCCGATCGCCGAGGATATGTATTCCGCGAACCTCCTCCTGGACACCATCAACGCCAAGCGCAAGGCCAATTTCGCGCCTGGCGCCGTCCTTCAGATCGGCACGCAGCGCCGTTCCGGTCCCGCGTATGTCGCGGCGAAGGAGTTCATCAACTCCGGCAAGTTCGGCGACATCGCCTACGTCAATCTCACCTGGAACGTCAACCAGCCCCGCCGCTGGCGGCGTCCCGAGGCGCTCGTCGAATCGCTCAAGGAGGACGACGTCGATTGGAAGATGTGGCTGCTCGACCGCAATCCCGACACCTACAAGTTCAATGCGCGGCAGTATCTCGAGTTCCGTCTCTTCTGGCCGTTCTCGTCCGGCGTGACCGGTCAGTGGATGTGCCACCAGATCGACACCATCGCCTGGTTCACGGGCTTCAAGCATCCGACGAGCGCGGTCTCTTCGGGCGGACTCTACCAGTGGGTTGACGGACGTCAGAGCTTCGATACCTTCACCACGCTGATGGAATACGGTGAGTCGGGCGTCAAGGGCAAGGGCTTCCAGGTCATGTTCCAGTCCCACCAGACCAACTGCCTGCCCGGCGGCCAGCTCAATCGTGAGAACGGCCAGGAACAGTATTTCTCGACCCAGGGCATGATCGACCTCGTCAAGGGTACGGTCTCGAACGGCGGTGTCGAGGGTGCGAAATATCATGAGGAGAAGCTTCCTGCTCCGAAGACCGATATCGTCACTTCCGCCAATACCGGCGCCGATCCGCTCACTTCGCTGCACATGCGCAACTGGATGGAGTGCGTGCGCGCCCGTAAGGATCCGAACGCGTCGGTCGATGCCGGCTACAGCCATGCGATCGCGCTCATTATGTCCAACGCCGCCGCCCGCACGGGCATGAGGGCGACGTTCGACGAGGAGTCCCGTCAGGTCATCTGCGGCGGCAAGCCGTTCGTCGGATACGATTCGACCGCGCAGGGCTTCTTCCAGAAGATGTTCTCATAATATATGGTAATCATACCCGCAATCGATCTCAAGGGTGGCAAGTGCGTTCGTCTTCGTCAGGGACGTTCAGAGGATGTTACCGTCTACGGGGAGAATCCCGCGGAGCAGGCAAAACTCTGGGCGGACGAGGGCGGACGCGAACTTCACGTCGTTGATCTCGACGGCGCCTTTGCCGGTACGCCGCAGCACGCGGCGGTTATCGCGGACATCATCAAGGCGTTCGGGGGTCCCGTCGAAGTCGGCGGTGGTCTTCGCACGCCCGAGGCTCTGACGGCGGTCATCGAAGCCGGTGCCGCCCGCGCCATCATCGGGTCCGCCGCGCTGGAGGATCCGGAATTCCTATCCAAAGCGGTCGAACTCTACGGCGATCGCATTGCGGTCGGAATTGATGCCCGCGACGGATATGTCCAGACGCGCGGCTGGGTTGAGACCACCAAGGTGCTGGCGGTGGACCTCGCCAAGGCCGTGGTCGCGGCAGGCGTGCGCTCGATCATCTACACCGACACCGCTACCGACGGAATGCTCAAAGGGCCGAACCTCACTCAGATGGCGGCAATATGTGATGCCGTTCCCGAATGTCAGATCACGGCGTCCGGCGGCGTTTCTTCGCCTTACGATGTCGAGAACCTGAAGTCGCTCGGACGGTCCAACCTCCGCGCGGCGATCGTCGGCAAGGCGCTTTACGATGGACTTACCACACTCAAGGAGATGAACGTCGCGGCACTATGAGGATCGAGACGCTTTCTAACGGCCTTCGGGTCGTGTTGGTGCCCTGCGAGGCCGAATCGGTCGCCGTGGGGCTTTTCATTGCCAGCGGTTCGCGTCATGAGACGGAGAAGACCGCCGGCATCTCCCATTTCATCGAGCACATGCTCTTCAAGGGCACGCCCACCCGCTCGCCTCTGGACATCACCCAGGCGATCGAAGGGCGCGGCGGAAACTTCAATGCCTGCACCGGTGAGGAGTCCACCTGCTACTACGCCCATCTGCCCAGCGAATATCTCGCCGAAGCGGTGGACATCTTGACCGACATGTATCTCAACGCGACGATTCCGGCGGACGAGTTCGCGCGCGAGAAACAGGTCGTCATCGAGGAGATCAAGATGTATGTGGACGAACCGGACGCGGTGGCGATGGAGAATCTGCAGCGGAATCTCTTTCCCGGATGCCGTCTCGGCGCGCCTGTCGCCGGTAGCGCATCTTCGCTCGGTCCGCTCAAGCCGACGGACCTCAAGCGTTACGTCAAGTCGCATTACCGTGCGGACAACACGGTGGTCGTGATCGCCGGCGATTTCAACGAAGAGCGTGCCATTGCCGAAGTAAAGAAACGCATTGCGAAGCTTCGCAAGGCGAAAGTGTCTGCTGCCGTTTCTCACGACGGCGCTCCCTTTGCAAAACCAGTCGTCAGAGAGCAGTCGGTTTGCAAGGACATCAACCAGGCGCAGCTCGCGCTCGGCTTTCGCGCCTTCGGAATAGATCATCCGCTCAAGTATGCCGCTACGGTTCTGGATTCTATTCTCGGCCGCGGAATGATGAGCCGGCTCTTTCAGGAGGTTCGCGAGAAGCGCGGACTTTCCTACGACATCTCGTCCCGCATGCTGTCCTTCCGTGACGCGGGAATGTTCACCGTCACCGGAGGAATGGACGCTTCCAAGCGCGATCTTGCGCTCAGGACGGTTGATCGCGAGATCGCGCGAATCTGCAAGTCGAAGGTGGGCGCGGCGGAACTCAAACGCTGCAAGGATTTCATCATCGGAAACTTTCGTCTCTCGCACGAGAAGGTCGTATCCAAGCTCTTCTATCACGGCGCGGCGCTGCTTTCCTTCGGACGCATCATGCCGACCTCGGAGCAGGTAGAGAGCATCGCCAAAGTGACGGCGGACGACATCCGCCTCGCCGCTCAAACCATCTTCCAGCCCTCCAACCGTTCCGTCAGCTGGGTACTGCCGAGATAAAGGAAAAAGGAAAAAGGAAAAGGGAAAAGGAAAAAGGAAAACGAGATGAAAATTGCCGTTGCCACAGCGCTTGTATTGATGTCTTTTGTTTCTGTTGGTCAGGGAGAAAAGCCGTTCGACCGAAAGGAAACGCTCAAGTGGTTCACCGAGAACTTCTACGGTGAGCCGAATGCCGAGGCGATTGCCAAGGCCCAGATCAAGCCCGAGATCTTCTATCCGGAAGGGGCGAGCGCCGAGCATCCCGTGCCGGTGATCATCATGGGCGATCACTGCAGTCTGCTTACTGACGATCGCGCGTGCTATCCCGATGTTCCCACGAACACGATTCTTCGGCGCGGGTATGCCTACGTTCATTATGGCTTCAACGATGTCGCTCCCGATGTCTACGCGCGGAATGTGAACGGCAAGATCGTTCCGACCAATCCCAAGCTTCCTCCACCGGTGCAGCCGACGCTCGCTTCCTGGGCGTGGGGCTTCAGCCGCGTCATTGACGGACTTGAGAAGGATCCGCGCATCGACAAGTCGAAGATCGTCGCTATCGGACACAGCCGCGGCGGCAAGACCGCGCTCTGGGCCGCGGCGAATGACGAGCGCATCGCGCTCGCGGTGTCGTCCGGCTCGGGCACGGGCGGCGCGCGCTATCTCCATCACAAGTGCGAGCGCGGCGAATCCATCCGTTCGATGGTCGATCGCATCCTTCCGCACTGGTTCACTCCCAAGTTCGCCGAATGGGCGGACCGCGAACAGGAACTGCCGCACGATGCGGACGATCTTCTGAAGTGCATTTATCCGCGTGCGGTCTACGTGATGAGCGGTGAGAACGACCAGTGGGCGGATCCGATGGGCGAGCAGATCGCGCGGCAGCGTGCGAGCGTGCTCTGGACGGGCAAGCTCACCGGACACATCGGCGGACACGTCAGGCCCGGTCCCCACAAACTCAAGCCCTACGACTGGTTCAAGATGCTCGACTTCGCGGACAATGTCTTCGGTCTCAATCGCATCGTCTCGCCCGAATCGCAGGGCGTAAGCTCCGAGGGCATCGTCAAGTGGATTGACGACATCGAGAAGCGCTTCGGCGGACTGCACGGCTTCGTCATCCGTCGTCATGGCAAGGTCATCGCCGAGGGCAGTTTCGCGCCATACGACACCCTCAATGAGCCGCACATGCTCTGGAGCCATTCCAAGGCCTTTACCGCGACGGCGATCGGTTTTCTGACGGACGAAGGCAAGGTCGATCTCGACGAGCGCATCGTTGATCTCTTTCCGGACAAGATTCCCGCCAATCCTTCCGAGAACCTCAAGCAGGTGCGCATCCGCGATCTGTTGACCATGAACCTCGGCGCCGCTCGCACTGATGCCGAGAACAAGGACGTGTCCGGCGATTGGGAGAAGGCCTTGCTCACCAATGCTATCGAAACCAAACCGGGAACGAAGTTCAAATACGATTCCGGTGCGACTTACCTCTTGGCCTGCATCGTCGAGCGCAAGAGCGGAAAGAAACTGATGGACTATCTCAAGGAGAAGCTCTTTGATCCGATCGGCATCGAGAAGGCGTGGAGTAGCGTCTCGCCGTCCGGCACGGCCTGCGGCGGTTGGGGCATGAACATGACGACGCGCGAAATCGCCGCGTTCGGACAGCTTCTCCTTGACCGCGGATGCTGGAACACGCGGCGGATTCTTTCCGAGGGATGGGTTGATCTCTCTACCGGCTATCAGTCCCACTCCTGGCAGATTCTCGGACTCAACCTCGATGGCGGCAGGGACTGGGACCGCGGTTACGGTTTCCAGTTCTGGCGCGGACGCTACGGTTATCGCGCGGACGGTGCGTTCGGACAGTTCACGCTCGTGATTCCCGAGAAGGATGCGGTCGTGTCGCTCCACGCCGGTCCCACCTTCGCCAAGACGCAGTGCGAGCTCGAGTCCGTCTGGGACTACCTCATGCCTCAGATGCTCGACGAACCGCTTGAGGAAAATCCGAAGGCGCTCGCCGCCTTGCGCAAGCGCTGTGCCGCGCTTCTCACCAAGCCGGTCGCGAATGAGTCCGCGGCGAAACCCGACGCGCGGCTTTTCGGTGTCACCTATCAGCTTGAGAAGAACGACAAGCGCGATTTCAAGTCGCTGCGGCTCGACAAGCTTGCGGACGGCAAATGGCAGCTCACGCTCGTAACTCCGGCCGGTGAGAATGTCTTCGAGGTCGGTCGCGGCGAATGGAAGCGCGCCTCGGCGAGATACGACAATACGTCCTACGAGCCGCTCTGGGGAATGGTCGGCGAGCGGGTGACTGCCGTCTCTGGCGGTGTCACCCAGAACGGTTCCATCGTGCTTCAGCTTCGTCCTGTCACGACTACCAGCGTCATTGACATCACGCTGATGATGAAGGACGGCGTGCCGACTCTGTCCGGCAATCACGCCGGCATGGGCGGCTGCAAATTGTTTGGCAAGGCAACGAATCGCTAATTGAAATCTATGGCTGACGGTGACTATGAACGCAGAGACGGCAGAATGGCTGAAATCAAACGACTCGAAGGAATACTTCGAGTTGCTAAGAATTCCGACGGTAAGCTCTCAGCTGACGGACCATCTTCGCGACCTCGTGTCGTGCGCGACGTGGTTGAGGGCATGGCTAAGATCGATCGGGGCTGAAGCCGAACTCGTGTTGCCACAGGGCGCGGCGGCTTCGGGCGGATGCGTCGTGCCGGTCGTCTTCGGAGAATTGAAACGCGCCGAGGGCGCGCCTACGGTGCTCGTGTACGGACACTACGACGTCCAGCCGCCGGATCCGATCGAGAAGTGGGCGTCCAATCCGTTCGAGCCGACGGTGAAGGGCGATCGCGTCTATTGCCGCGGAGCGCAGGACGATAAAGGACAGTTCTTCTCTTTCTTCTGCGGTCTGCGTGAATATCTTGCGAACGGTAAGCCGATCAATCTCAAGTTCGTGCTTGAGGGACAGGAGGAGTGCGGCTCCGAAACCCTGTTCAAGTTGCTTGAGGACCGCGCCTTTCGCCAGAAGATTGTCGCTGATACCTTGCTCGTCTGCGACACTTCGGCCGCGGCGGATCTTCGTCCGGCCATCGTCGCTGGACTTCGCGGCGTCAATCACTTCACCGTCACACTATCCGCGGCAAACCGCGATCTCCATAGCGGCGAATACGGCGGCATCGCGCCCAATGCGGCGCAGGGCATGGCCGAGCTCATGGCCTCGCTTCACAATCCGGACGGCTCCATCGCCGTCTCCGGCTTTCGGGATGGCATCATCGCTCCGACCCACGAGGAGCTTTCTGCCGCGGAAGCGGGGCTTATGGATGCCGCGGGTTACGCGAAGGACATCGGCACCGAACCTTGCGGAGGTCAGCGCGGCAAGTCGATTGCCCAACGCAACGCCTTCGAGCCGACGATTGAGGTGAACGGATTACATTCAGGTTATGGCGGTCCCGGCTCCAAAACCGTCATTCCCTGTGAGGCGATCGCCAAGCTGTCGACGCGGCTCGTGCCGGGACAGAGTCCGAAACTCGCTTACGAAGCGGTGAAGCGCCATCTGAAGGATCATTGTCCGAAGGGTATGTCGGTCGAGCTCGGCGAGCTTACCGGCGAGGCTCCGGGCTTCCGGTTGCCGCTGTCCTCTCCGCTTTTCGCCCTGGCGGCTGATCTGCTTCGCGAGATCGATTCGCGGGGTGCGGTGTTTCAGTGGGACGGCGCCTCGATTCCGGTCGTATCCGCTCTTCGCGAAGCGACTGGTGCCGCGCCGCTGCTCGTTGGTTGGGGACAGTCGGAGGACTGTATCCATTCCCCGAACGAATCGTATTCCGTCCGTCAGTTCCTGCGTTCGCGCGAATGGGCGATGAAGATTCTCGGTGGACTCGCGGAGTGACGGCTTGGGGGCGGATGCGGACGTATCTTGAGATATTGAAGCTATCCTGGCCGCTCGCGCTCGGCATGATCAACAATGCGGTCATGCAGTTCGTTGACCGCGCCTATCTCGCCCACGATTCAATTTCCTCGCTCGCGGCGGTTATGCCCGCCATGACACTGGCTAGTGTCTTCATCTGCTTTTTCCAGGGCATCATCGGCTATTCGGGAGTTTTTGTCGCCCAGCATCACGGCGCTGGTGAGCCGATGAAGGCGCTCGACAGCTATCGGTGCGGACTTATCCTCGCGCTCGCTTCGGGACTGTGCATGGTCTTTTTCGTACCGCTCGGCGGATGGATCTTTTCGTATACCGCAAGCAGTGCCGAGATATTGTCGAGGGAACACGCCTATTATGACATCGTGACCTTGGGCGCGGTGTTTCTCTACGGACAGGTGGCGGCGTCTTCGTATTTCACGGGACTTGGCGAGACGCGCATCGTCTTCTGGGTTAATCTGATCGGAAACCTCGTAAACATCGCCCTCGATCCGATTCTGATCTTCGGCTTTTCCAATTTTCCTTTTTCCCTTTTCCCTTTTCCTTTTTCCTTATCCCCCATGGGCATTTCCGGCGCGGCGTATGCGACGGTCATCTCCCAGGCGCTTCAGTTCTTCATTCTTATTGCCGCGTCCCGCCGCCTCGTACGCCGTCAGAAGCTGTCCGTCGGCATTTTCACTGGACTTGGCAAGTCCTTTGCCGCGCTCGTCCGACAGTCGCTCAATGTCCTTAAATTCGGCATACCCGCCGGCGGATATGACATCTTGAATATGCTTTCGTTCACGATTTTCGTCTTCGTGACCGGAACCATGAGCGAGGTCGACTTTGCCGCCTCCAACGCCTGTTTCACGATTAACTATCTTTCGTATGCTCCCCTTACTGGTTTCGCGCTTGCCGCGCAGACGCTGGTGGGACAATCCATCGGTAGAGCCGACTGCGAAGGGGCGTCCCGTTATCTCAAGTATACCATCGCGCTCGTATTGCTTTTCGCTGCGGTCATCATTGGCGGAATAATTGTCTTTTGCGATCCGGTGCTCTCTCTCTTCGCTCCATCCGATGCTGCGCTGTCCGCTCAGTTCATCGAGCTCGGACGACCGCTCGTCTGGTTGATGTGCACATGGATTCTCTTTGATGCGGTGGACATCGTCCTTTCCGGTGCCTTGCGTGGCGCGGGGGATACTCGTTTCGTCTTCGTCTGGATGCTCATCTGTTCCTTCGTGCTCTGGATGCCGCTCGTTTTCATCGTCAAGGTCTTCAACGGCACGATGTTCCAGCTTTGGTCGACAATGATCCTCTATGCCGTCACCATCGCCATCGGTACGATCTGGCGGTGGCGCGGCGGCCGTTGGAAGTCGATTAAGGTTATCAGCGTGGCTTAGCCAGCGGCAGTAAGATACGCCTTGATGCCGGCGGCGGCGCGGCGGCCTTCGCCCATTGCGAGAATCACCGTCGCGGCGCCGAGCACGATGTCTCCGCCAGCGAAGACTCCTGGAATCGAAGTCATGTTCGTTTCGGGATTCACGACGATATTGCCGCGCTTATTGATCTCCAGTCCCTCGGTAGTCGCAGGAATGAGCGGATTCGAGGCGTTTCCGAGTGCGACAACGACAGTGTCGACATCAAGCGTGAATTCGCTGCCTTCGATTGCGATCGGCGAACGGCGTCCGGACGCGTCCGGCTCGCCCAGCTCGTACTTGAGACACTCGATGCCGATGACCTTGCCGGACTCGTCCCCGAGGATGCGCTTGGCGTTCTGAAGCATCAGAAATTCCACGCCTTCTTCCTTGGCGTGATGAATCTCTTCGCGACGCGCCGGCATTTCCTCAAGCGAACGGCGATAGACGAGATAGACCTTGTCCGCGCCGAGACGAAGCGCCATGCGCGCGGCGTCGATCGACACATTGCCGCCGCCGAGCACCGCGACGCGCTTGCCGTGCCAGAAGGGCGTGTCGGCGTATCCTTCGTCATACGCCTTCATGAGATTGGCGCGGGTGAGATATTCGTTGGCACTGAAAACGCCGTTAAGGTTCTCGCCTTCGATGCCCATGAACTTGGGGAGTCCCGCACCGGTGCCGACGAAAACGGCATCGAAACCTTCCTCCTTGAGCAGGTCCTGTACCTTGAGCGTGCGGCCGACACAGACGTTGGTTTCAATCTTGACGCCCATCTTCATGAGTCCGTCAATCTCGCGCTGGACGATCGCCTTCGGAAGCCGGAACTCGGGAATGCCGTAGACGAGTACGCCTCCGCACTTGTGGAAGGCCTCGAACATCGTCACGTCAAATCCGTTCCTGGCACAGTCCGCGGCACAGGTGATGGACGCGGGACCCGATCCGATCACCGCCACGCGTTGTCTGCCGTTAGAAACTTCGTCGCTCGTCGTTCGCACTTCATCCTTAGCTGCATTGTCAGCGACGAACCGTTCGATGCGTCCGATGGCGACGGACTTATCCACGTCCTTGAGCAGCTTGCCCATCGTGCAGAACTTCTGGCACTGCTTTTCCTGGGGACAGACACGTCCGCACACTGCCGGCAAGAGCGAGGTTTCGCGGATGATCGCCAGCGCCCCGGCAAAATCGCCTTCGGCCGCCTTGGCGAGAAATCCGGGAATATTGATCGCAACGGGACATCCCTGCATGCAGGGTTTGGTGGGACACTGGAGACAGCGCGACGCCTCGCACTTCGCCTGTTCGGCGGTGTAGCCGAGGGCGACTTCTTTCATATTGCGAGCGCGAACCGCAGGATCCTGTTCCGGCATCGACTGCGGAGGAATCAACATCTTCTCTTTATTCGTCATAACCTTAAAAGCTTTTGTTATTTACGATTTTTCGATTTACGATTTGCGATTGTATTTAGTCATTGTTACATTTTCAAACCATAAACCTTCCACTCTACACCTACACCTCTTCTCTACACCTACACCTACGCCTACACCTCTTCTCTACACTTCTCAACTTCTCAACATATTGCACACATGCTCTTTCGCCCAGACTTCCTGCGGCTTATACATGCTCATGCGCTTTAGCATTCCGTCCCAGTCGACCTGATGGCCATCGAATTCGGGACCATCCACACAGACGAACTTCATCTGTCCGCCGACGGTAACGCGGCAGCCACCGCACATTCCCGTGCCATCGATCATGACGGTATTGAGCGAGACCGTGGTCTTGACATTGTAGGGCTTGGTGGTAAGCGCGCAGAACTTCATCATGATCGGCGGACCGATCGCGATCACTTCATCGACCGCGCCCGCTTCGCAAAGTTCCTTCAGCGGTTCGGTGACGAGTCCTTTTCTTCCCGAGGATCCGTCATCGGTCATCAAGATCAGCTTATCGCCGGCGATCTTGCGCATCTCCTCTTCCATTACGAAGAGTCCCTTGTTTCTCGCGCCCATGATGATCGTAACCTCGCAGCCGGCGGCCTTGAACGCCTGGGCGATCGGATGCATGGGGGCGACACCAATGCCGCCGCCGACACAGACGATGCGCCGTCCCTTCGCTTCGCCGATCTCCGTGGGACGTCCGAGCGGACCGAGAACAGCCGGCAGATAATCTCCGACTTCCTTCTTCGAAAGCTTGATGGTAGTTGCTCCGACGGTCTGGAAAATGAGCGTGATCGCTCCGGTCTCGGTGTTGGCATCGCCGATCGTGAGCGGGATGCGCTCACCGAGGTCCTCATCGACCATGACG
Source organism: Verrucomicrobia bacterium UBA1727 (assembly GCA_002315875.1). Classification (GTDB taxonomy): domain Bacteria; phylum Verrucomicrobiota; class Kiritimatiellia; order RFP12; family UBA1067; genus UBA1067. Next base: position 41,225 of record DCIL01000045.1, read on the forward strand.
ATGACGAACTGTCCCGCCTTGCGATTCTTGGCAATCAGCGGGGCTTCGATTTCCATCCGGAATACGTTTTCGGAAAGTTGGCGCTTGGACAGGATCTTGTTCATAGGACGCGTATTATAACATTTCGGAGTCAGGTATGTAAGCAAGGCGCCAAGGGGGTGTAAACAAGGAAACCCCTTGGCGCCGGTGCCTATCGGTAACGGACCGATCAAACGCCCTGAGCGACCATGGCGTCGGCGACCTTGACGAAGCCGGCGATGTTCGCACCCATCACGTAGTTGCCCTTGTGACCGTACTTCGCGGCGGCCTCGAAGGCGTTGTCGTGAATCGAGCGCATGATCTGGCGGAGCTTGTCATCGACATCCTTCGCCGTCCAGCTGATGTGCTCGGCATTCTGCGTCATTTCCAGACCCGACGTCGCGACACCGCCGGCGTTCGCCGCCTTGCCCGGAGCGTAGAGGATCTTCGCGGAGACGAACGCCTCGACGGCCTCGGGAGTGGACGGCATGTTCGCGCCTTCAGCGACGAGCTTGCAACCGTGCTTCAGGAGGTACTTGGCGTCCTCGCCATTGAGCTCGTTCTGGCGGGCGCACGGGAACGCGCAATCGACCTTGTCGACGATCTGCCAGGAGTTGACGCCCTTGAAGAACTTCGCGCCCTTGATCTGCTTGACGACATCCGCAAGCTCGCCGCGGGTGACGGTCTTGAGGAACTTGATGGTGTCAATGTCCTTGAGCGTGAGACCGGCCTTGACGTAGATCGCGCCCGAACGGTCAGAGAGCGTCACGACCTTCGCGCCGAGCGTGACGAGCTTCTGAGCCGCGAACGAGGCGACGTTGCCCGAGCCCGAGATCGCGCAGACCTTGCCCTTGAGATTCTGCTTCTTCGTCGCAAGCATGTTCTCGGCGAAGTAGACGCAGCCGTAGCCGGTCGCTTCGGGACGCATCAGCGAACCGCCGAAGGGGAGTCCCTTGCCGGTGAGCACGCCGTTCCACTCGTTGACGATCTTGCGATACTGGCCGAACATGTAGCCGATCTCACGGCCGCCGACGTTCATGTCGCCCGCCGGAACGTCCGTGTTGGGGCCGACATGACGATAAAGCTCGGTCATGAAGCTCTGGCAGAAACGCATCACTTCCTGATCGCTGCAACGCTTGCCGGGAGTGTGGGGACTCTGCTTCGGATTGAAATCACTGCCGCCCTTGGCGCCGCCCATCGGGAGCGTCGTGAGCGAGTTCTTGAAGATCTGCTCGAAACCGAGGAACTTGAGAACCGAAAGATTGACGGTCGGATCGAAACGGATGCCGCCTTTGTACGGACCGATCGCCGAGTTGTACTGAACGCGGTAAGCGCGATTGACGCGCACCTTGCCCGTGTCGTCCACCCACGGAACACGGAACATGATCACCCGCTCCGGCTCGACCAAGCGCTCGAGAACCGCGTTCGCCTCGTACTCGGGATGCGCCTCAACGACCGGATCCAAGGTCGTCAACACTTCTTCCGCCGCCTGAAGAAACTCGGGCTGGTCTGCGTTCTTCGCGCGAAGATCTTTGATTGTCTGCTCAAGGTATTTGCTCATTGGTTTTGTTTTTCCTTTCGTGTGTGAAAAATGTTTAAAGGTAATTTGCAAATCTCTTGCCAATTACCATTTAGTTTAAGTCAAGCTCTTCAACTTCAACTCTCGCCTTCAACTAAACCCAACTCTTATTACATTTCGTGTAAAACCATCTTCTGTGCGTTTTACATTTATTGAAATCTTTTAAATTGAATTTTCAAGGAGTCGCGATGTTTTGCTCAAATTTTTGCGCATTTCATCTTCTCGCGTTTTCTCGTAGTATAATACGCCGCAAATGAGGAATATTAGATCGAGACTTATCAATAGGGTCAAGGCGCGGCTTTTGGGTCTTTCTTCGGAGATCCTGAGCTGCCGATTTGGCATTAGCGATTTAGTGATTATGGCGCTGATCGGTGCGGTCGCGGCGTTATTGCAATGGTTTTTGGTTCCTGAGAGCTTGCATGGTGGAATCATCCTTTCGTCGATGTTCGCGATTGGACTTTGTTTCCTTTATCGCGCGTTTCTGCCACTGTTGGTTTTTGTTCGTGCGGTTGAGATCTTTCGTTTTCGTTATGCATTCTATGCGATGATAGTTTCAGGGGTTCTTTTGGTAGTCGGCTCCGATTCGTGTCGTTCGCTATTTAAATCGACAACGGTGCAAGGTGTGACATCCGTGTTGTCGGTTGTGGCGCTTTGCGTGCAGCTTCTTTTTCTCAGAACTGGAAGGCGAGCGTTGCTGGTTTTCGTTTACTTATTGTGCGGTGCGCTTTCCGCCTGGAGTTTTTGTGGCATTGTCCTGCTGCTCGTTGTGTTTGGCGTATTTGCATGGATCAGGCGCAAGGTCTGCGTCGTTTATTCTGAAATGTCCGCAGATTCGTCTTATGGTCCAGAATTTCAGAATGAGACGAATTTCCTGATGCGCAGTTTTGGCATTGCCAGTGTAGCCCGTGTGTCTTCGGTATTCGGCTTTATCATTGGTTTCATCGCTTCCGCCGCCCTGCGGCTGTACTTGGCCGGTGACGGACTTTCCTCGGTGGCCATCTTGCGATTGGTGCATGTGACATACTACTCTGAGGCGATGGTGTACTTGCGCGAGTGCAGTGTATCGCTCGCGGCAGCTGCGGTGTTGTTGTTCTTTGCCGTACACTTCATAGTTGAGGCGACTGATCTTCAGGAGCGACTTCAGAATCGTTTGCTGTTTCTTTATGGCTCGCTTCTCTTGTGTTCGCTTTCGTGCACGCTTAAGGTTTCCGATATCTTCTTTGCGATTGGCGGCTGTGCGGGGTCCGTTGCCTTTTATATTATGATCGGTGCGGTGCTGATAATGTCCGGCTCGGTATGTCTGATTGAAATCTGCTGTCGGAATTCCCGGTTGGTGGACAGCGACGCTGGGTACGCGAGGGTGATTTCAAGTCGCGGCCGTCAGATCAGGGCCTTTCTCTTTTCCGCTGTAATCCTCGGCCTCGTCTTCGCCTCATTGTTTATGTGATGCGCGTATCCGGCGGGAATGCCGCCATCTACCCTCCATGTTTATGGTATAATACCTATTCATGAGCTTCAGTTTGTCAGATCCATACGGTTCGGCGCCGAGCAAGGCGCCGTTCTCTCAATCGGTTTCTACGGGTGTGCCGTGGCACAATCTGCCGGTCACCCGCGAATATACCCTTGGTCAGCTTCTCGATCAGACGATCGCCCGCTGCGGCGAGAACGATGCCGTCGTCTATGCCGACCGCGATTACCGGCTTACCTGGTACGAGTTCGGCGAAGAGGTCGATTACGTCGCTAAGGGGCTCATGGCGCTCGGAGTGAAGCGCGGTGAGAAGGTGGCGCTTTGGGCGACCAATGTGCCGCACTGGGTTGTGCTCATGTTCGCGACGGCCAAGATCGGCGCATGCCTCTTGCCGCTCAACATCAACTATAAGTCGGCGGAGATCGATTTCGCGCTCAAGCAGTCCGACGCCG
>DCIL01000045.1:44840-45063 GCA_002315875.1 Verrucomicrobia bacterium UBA1727
CGCGCGGCGAGCTCAAGAGCGCGAAGTATCCGCACCTCAAGCGCATGTTCTATCTGGGTCCGCGCAAGCACCGCGGCATGTATTCGCTCAACGAGGTGAAGTCCCTCGCCTGCGAAGTGTCCGACGCCGACTACCAGGCGCGGCAGCGCGAGGTCGATGTCAACGATGTCGTCAACATGCAGTACACTTCGGGCACGACGGGCTTTCCGAAGGGCGTGCAGCT
>DCIL01000045.1:45197-45420 GCA_002315875.1 Verrucomicrobia bacterium UBA1727
GTGATGAGCTGCGTCAATCACGGCTCGACGATGGTCTTCCTCGAGAAGTTCGATCCGCTGCAGGTGATGGCCTCGATCGAGCGCGAGAAGTGCACGGCTACCTACGGCGTGCCGACGATGTACATCGCGATGCTCGATCATCCGCGTTTCAAGGACTTCAACCTGCGGTCCCTCCGCACCGGCATCATGAGCGGCAGTGCGTGTCCCGTGCACCGCATGCAGC
>DCIL01000045.1:45440-45757 GCA_002315875.1 Verrucomicrobia bacterium UBA1727
GCAGGCGCAGGACCGCATGTTCATGAAGGAGATCTGCAATCCTTACGGACTCACCGAGTCCGGTCCGGTGATGACGATGACGCGCTACTTCGAGAAGTCGATCGAGCGCAAGTGCGAGACGATCGGCCAGGCGCTGCCCGGCATCGAGGTGGCGATCATCGATCCCGAAACGGGCATGCTCGCTCCGCTCGGCACCGACGGAGAGATCTGCTGTCGCGGCTTCAATACGATGAAGGGCTACTACAACATGCCCGAGCAGACCGCGAAGTGCATTGACAAGAACGGATGGCTCCATTCCGGCGACATCGGCAAGATGG
>DCIL01000045.1:45882-48735 GCA_002315875.1 Verrucomicrobia bacterium UBA1727
ACGATGCCGGGCGTCAAGGACGTGGCGGTCGTCGGCTGTCCCTCGAAGAAGTACGGCGAGCAGCCCGCGGCGTTTATCATCCCGGCGGACGGCGTGACGCTCACCGCCGATCAGGTTCAGGACTTCTGCCGCGACAAGATCTCGTGGTTCAAGATTCCCAAGTACGTCGACTTCCTCGACGTCTTCCCGATGACGGCTTCACAGAAAATCCAAAAGTACAAACTAAGAGAAAGAGCACACGAACTATGGCCAAATGCATGATCGGTCTTCTCGCTGCCGCGCTCGTCGCCGGCTGCGCCACCACTGACGCCAACGCTCCCCGCGAGTCCGGCACCACCTTCGCGCGCGATGCGCTCCAGAAGTACGTCGACAGCGGCGAACTGCCAGGCGCGGTCTGCATCTTCTACAAGAACGGCATCCAGGAGACGACCTGCGTCGGTTACGCCGACACGCGCACGAAGCGTAAGATCACGGCGGATGACGTCTACATGCAGTGCTCGCAGACGAAGGGCTTCTGCGGAGTGACCATTGCCAAGCTCGTCGAAGAAGGCAAGATCACGCTCGATGACCCCGTCTCGAAGTATCTGCCCGAGTTCAAGCAGCTCTGGGTCCATCAGGGCTACACCAACGGCACGCGCGTGCTGCGTCCCGCGAAGACGGTTCTCACCGTGCGCATGGTTCTCAACCACACCGGCGGTTTTCCGTTCGAGACGGTCGTCAAGAACCCGCGCATCAAGAACGGCGGCTGGTCGGGCGGATGTCCCCTCCGCCAGACCGCGGCTTGCGCGGCGGCGTGTCCGCTCCTGTTTGATCCCGGAACGGACGTCCAGTACTCCAACACCGGCATCGACATCGGCGCGGCGATCGTCGAGGTCGTCACCGGCCAGCGCTGGGAGGACTACCTCAAGGAGAAGGTGCTCGATCCGCTCGGCATGACTTCGAGCGGCTTCTGGCCGACCGACGAGCAGCTCGCGCATCAGATCGAGATGTATGACTGCCACGAGGGCAAGAGCGCGACCTGGCGGCTTCAGAACGATCAGCAGCAGCGTCCCTACAACGACCGCAGCCGCGTCTTCGCGTCCGCTGGCGCGGGACTCTGGACGACCGCCAACGATCAGGTCAAGTTCTACAAGATGCTCATGAACCTCGGTGTCGGCGAGAATGGCGTCAGGATTCTCAAGGAGGAGACGGTGAAGTCCATCCTCGCGGTTTCCACCCGTCCGAAGGGCAAGACGGCGAGAGGCAAGGATTTCGGCGGTTATTCGCTCGGACTCACCGCGCCGATTGCGGACGACGACAGGGCGTGGTTCGGTCACGGCGGCGCCTGGGGCACGAACTGCAACGTCAACTGGCACACGAAGGAGCTCAAACTCTGGGCGGTTCAGCTCTGCGGCGGTCCGCGTCCGTGGGACAAGGCGCGCGGCGCGGCCGAGGCGAAGTTCTTCAAGTACGTCATCGACAATTCGCAGCTCGATGCCTATACGGGACGCATGAAGTAAGCGATGCTGGACGGAATCGGCTATGTCTTCAGGAACGAGTCGCTCCTCGACGAGGCGCTGACCACTCCTTCGTATCGGATGGATTTTCCGGATGCGAAGGACTATCAGCGTCTCGAATTTCTGGGCGATTCGATTCTCGGCTTTCTTGCCGCGGAGCATCTTTACGGTGTCTTTCCCGAAGAGCATGAAGGGCCGCTGACCGTCCGTCGTACCCATCTCGTCAGCGCGAGCGCGCTTTGCCGCGCCGCCGCCAGAACGGATCTCGTAGCCAATCTGAAGCGCAACCGCGGTGCCGAGGCGCTCGATCCCAATTCCAAGATCATCGCCGATGCGGTCGAGGCCGTCATCGGTGCGGCCTACATTGACGGCGGACTCGATGCCGCGCGCGCGGTGTTTGCCGCGCTCGCGCTTGCTGAGGGAGACGATCAACCGGAGTGGATCGACAATCCGAAAGGCGAGCTGCAGGTCCGTTCGCAGGCGATGAAGCCGCCGAGGCATCCCGACTACGAGCTCGTCAATGTCGAGGGTAAGGCCCATGAGCCGGTCTTTACCGTGCGGGTTACGGTCGATGGCATCGGCAGTGCCACGGCCAAGGCGAAGACCCGTCGTGAGGCGGATGCCGCCGCCGCTACTGAACTCCTGAAGAGAATGTCATGAATGTAGTTTCGTTAGTCGGACGTCCGAATACGGGCAAGAGTGCTCTCTTTAACCGCATCGCGAGAAAGCGGGTGGCGATCGTCTTCGATCAACCCGGTGTCACGCGCGACCGCGTCACCCGCGAAGTCGAGGTGAAGGGCCGCCGCGTCATGCTCGTCGATACCGGCGGCATCGCCTTCGACAAGCACGTCACCGGCGATCCGCTCGACAACGAGACGCGCAACCAGGCCGCGCTCGCGGTCGAAGATTCCGCGGTCTGCGTGATCGTGGTGGATACGCGCGACGGTGTCACGCCGCTCGACGCCGAGGTCATCAAGCGCGTGCGCGAATCGGGCGTTCCCTGCATGATCGCCGCGAACAAGTGCGATACGGTCGACGACGACTGGCGCGCGGCGGAATTCGAGCGTTTCGGACTTCCCGTCTTTGCGACTTCGGCCGAACACGGCCGCGGTGTCGATGCGCTCATCGAAGCTTTCGTGGCGAAACTCCCCGCGGCGGTTGAGGACGAGACCGCGAAGCGTCCGCTCCGTGTTGCGGTCGTCGGGCGTCCCAACGCCGGCAAGTCCTCTTACATCAACCGTCTTCTCAATGCGCCGCGCGTGATCGTCAGTGAAATCGCCGGCACGACGCGCGATGCGGTCGAGGTGCCGTTCACGATCGGGTCGGGTCCCGAAGCGCGGCACTACATGCTCGTCGA
>DCIL01000045.1:48757-66945 GCA_002315875.1 Verrucomicrobia bacterium UBA1727
TCGACACGGCCGGCATGAAGCCGCATACCAAGATGTCCAAGACGAGTGTCGACAACTTCTCGCTCTTCAGATCCGAGCAGGCGATTGAGGAGGCCGACGTCGTGCTGCTGCTGTTGGACGCCTCAATGGGGCCGACGATGCAGGACAAACGCATCGCGGGCAAGATTCTCGAGGCGAAGAAGGCGTGCGTGCTTCTCGTGCAGAAGTGGGATCTCGCGCTGGCGGACGGCATGAACGAGAAGGATTCGCTTGCGGCGATCCGTCAGATGATGCCGTTTCTCAATTTCGCGCCGGTCGTCTTCTGCTCCAACAAGTCCGGCTACAACGTGCGCCGCACGATCGATGCGATCGACCGCGCCGCGGCAAGTGCGTCCGAAAAGCTGCCGACCGGCATCATGAACCGCGTCATCACCACGGCGACCAAGAAGACGCTTTCGCCGATGATCAAGGGACGCCGCCTCAAGATCTACTACGGACTCCAGGTCTCGACCAATCCGCAGACGATCCGTCTTTTCGTAAACGATCCCAAACTCGTCACCGACGCCTATCTCTCCTTCATCGAGAAGAATCTCCGTGCCCGTTTCGGTCTCGAAGGTGCGCCGGTGAGGATCTTTCTCAAGGCCCGCACGAGGAAGGACTGATGGACGTTGACGCGGCCTATTCCCTCGTCGCCGGGGCGATCGATTCGGGACGTGTCGCGCACGGCTATCTCATCGTCGGCGAGATCGCCGGCAACGTGTCCGAACTTACCGATCGGATTCTGAACAAACTCTTTCCCGGTGACGAGGCGCAAATCGCCGCGAAGTCGCATCCCGACATCACCTACCTCGAGCCCTCGGGTGCCAAGCGAATCATCACGGTGGACGACATGCGCGAGCGCATAGTCAACACGATGTCCCTCGCCTCGTTCTCCGGCGGATGGAAGGTGGGCGTCATCGTCAATGCGGACCGCATGCTCGCGCCGAGCGCGAATGCGTTTCTGAAATCCCTCGAGGAGCCGACTCCGAAGACGCTGTATCTGCTGTTGACCGACCAGCCGGACTCGATCCTGCCGACCATCATCTCGCGCACGCAGCGCATCGACCTTCGCCTTGGCGAGGACCTGCTCGTCGATGAGGACTTTGAGCGCGTTGCCGCTGCCTTCGCCGCGCGCAATGTCAAGGACCTTGCGGCGTTCGTGCAGGAAGTGAAGGATGCGATGAAGAAGGCAGTCGAGCACGATGAGGATACGACCGAATATCACCTCACGCTCCGTCGTTATTTCAAGACGCTCCTGTCCTTCGTCCGCAAGATTATGGTCGATGGCAAGATTCCGCGCTATCAGGCGTATCGCAATGTCGAGGCCGTCGAGGAGGCGGCCAAGGCGGTTGACTCATCACTGCCGGTTGAGATGGTGATTTCGTTCATGATGGACCGCATCACAATGCCGAAATGAAAAACATTCGCCAATGGTAATCAGCAATGCTCATGTGATTGGTCCAGGACGGGATCTCGGCGTCATCGACATCACGATTGATGAAGATAAAATTGCCGCGATAGGCGAGGGCGGTGCAAGGGATCGTCCGTCATCTGAAGTCATTGACGCCACCGGCCTTACTCTTTTCCCGGGGTTCGTCGATATCCACAGTCACGGACGCGGTGGAGCCGATTTCTGCGATGCGACGGATGAGGCGTTCTTGAAAATCGCCCGCGGCAAATTGGAAGATGGCGTCACCTCGTTTCTCGCAACCGGCTTGACTCGTCCCGAAAGCGATCTTGCCGCCCTCTGCCACTGCGCCTCTCACCTCTCTCAACTCTCTCAACCCTCTCAACTTTCCCTTTTTCCTTTTTCCCTTTTCCCTTTTCCTTTTTCCTTATCTCTCCCCACTTGCCTCGGTGTCCATCTCGAAGGTCCGTTCTTCAATCCGAAGATGGCGGGGGCGCAGAATCCGGCGTACTTGCGCGATCCTGATGCGGAGATGGTGCTTCGTCTCAATCAGATCTGCCGCGTCCGCAAGGTCTCGCTGGCGCCGGAACTTCCGGGGGCAATGGACTGCATCCGCCGTCTCACGGCCGAGGGCATCGTCTGTTCGCTCGGACACAGCGAGGCGGATTTCGCGACGTTCGAGTCCGCGCGGGCAGCGGGGGCGACTCATCTTACGCACTTCTGCAATGCGATGATGCCGGTGCATCATCTCCGTCCGTCGATGATCAATGGTGGACTCCTTGCGGACGATGTCTATGCCGAAATCATCACCGACGGAGTTCATCTGTCCGATCCGATGATCCGTCTCATCGTCAAGGCGAAGGGTGCGGATCGCGTGATGATCATAACGGACGCGATGTGTGCCGCGGGTGAGCCGGACGGCATCTATTCGCTCGGAGGCCTTAAGGTCAAGGTCGAGAAGGGCAGGGCGACGCTTGCCGATGTTCCCTACGATCCGAAGGCGATCGTTTCGAACGTGGCCGGTTCAGTGGCGCTCTTCCCTCAGTGTTTCAAACGTTACGTTGCCGCGTCCGCGCTTCCGCTTTCGGAAGCGATCAAGGCGGCCGGCTTTAATCAGCTCCGTTCGCTCGGCATCACCGACCGCGGCGAAATCGCTGTGGGACAGCTTGCCGATCTCGTGCTGGTCGATGAAAATCTTGACCCAGTCATGACGATAGTCCAAGGTAATCTCGCCTGGCGCAAAATGTAAAGTCAAACCATTGGGAACCATTGGTGAACCATTGGGAACCATTGGGGACAGACCCCGTACGACCCCTGGAAATATTGGCTTTCGTGCGTGCTGCCAGGTTTGGACCTGGCGATGTTCATGCCCGCCTCTTTCGCACCGCTCGGTAGGGCGCGCTCCCCTCGCCACGCCCAGGGGTGTCGCTCGCTCCGCGAGCGACTATTCCAGGCGATTCCCCATCCTTATCCTGTCGCGGAGCGACAGGCACCCCCGTGTTCCGCCGCCTCTCCACCTTCGTCCTTCGCGTTCGTCCTTCGCCTTCGCCTAAATCTCAACCATTCATTCTTCAGCTTCAACTTTCGACTTCATCTCCCCACCCGAATTTGATATACTTTCAACCAAAGAAAAGAACATTGTAGTGACGAAGATGGTGAATCTGAAAAGACGGGAGTTACTTGACGTCCTTCGACATGAATTTGGTCATGCGCTTAAAGCAAAAAGTTCATGATTGTGCATCATATGTTAAACGAGAAAATGAGTGACGGTGCGTAAATTTGATATAATACGAACATAATGTTGTAGGAGAAGTTATTATGAAATCTATAATCTGCAGTTCTGCCGTTGCTATGGGTATTGTAGTTGGCGCGTGGGCGGTTGAACTCAAGAACGGTGCTGAGTTCGCGATAGCCGAGATTCCGGTTGAGGCGAAGGCCGAATTGCCGAAGGGTGGCTCGATCCGTTTCATGCTCGAGGAGAACATGACAACCGGTTATGGGTGGACGGCTGCGTATTCGAGCAATGAGGTCGAGGTGGTGATCGAGCATCGCGGGCCGTCCGTTCGTGATGGACGCTGCGGCGCACCGGGTGTGGCATCGATATTTGCGAAGCTCAAGGGTAATGACGCCGCGCCGGTATTCATTGAAATGAGGTACGTCCGCCCGTGGGAGAAGAATGTCGCACCAGCAAAGACGATGCGCATCGTCCTTTATAAGGTGAAGGACGGTATCACGAGCTCGAATTATCCAGAGTCGCGCACGCTTGCGATGCTGAAAGCCGAGTGCCGCAACCGCGGCATCGTCATCACTGATTGGCACGTTCATATTCGCGGCGGACTCACTCCGGAGATGGCGGCGGAACGTGAGCGGCGGTGTGGCATTCGTTCGAGTGCGATGGAGAATCACGGACGCGAGTGGGAGATATTCGACAATGCACGACTCGCTGCTTTTGCGGCCGAAGCGAAGAAGACGAAGGTGAACGGACGCTCCCTGCCTGTCGGAATCCAGGTGAACGATCGCGACTGGTTCCGGCAGATCGACGCGAAGACGCGCGCACAGTTCGACTACTGCGAAGGCCGTTGCACGTGGTATCGCCATCGAGATCCAGGCCGAGTCGCCTTATCCGCGTCCTAAGTTTCTTAAGCTTGCGAAGGAGATGGGCGCGAAGTTCTCTTTTGGCACAAATAACTATGATGCCGCGCCGAAAGACCTCTCGCGTTGGCTCGAGGTCATCCTGTGGCTCGATCTGAAGGCCGATGACATCTGGCATCTACAGCCCGTAACGCATTGACCTAATTCGCTACACCTAATCTGTTGTTTGGGAGTGGAGGGTTTTGTTATAATACGCGGCAATTATGAAGACCAAGGGGTCTACGGAGATTTCGGTACTACGCGAGATTGCCTCGGTAGTGGTCCGTGAGCGCAATGTGCAGAGGTTGCTTGAGGAGGTTTTGGAGATCCTCGAGCGGACGATGGGCATGTTGCGCGGCAATTTCACGCTTCTGGACGGGGATGAACTGCGCATTGAGGCGTCCACCAACCAATTGACGGCCGAAGAGCGTCAGCTCGGACGTTATCGGCTGGGCGAAGGCATTACCGGCCTTGTCGCCAAGCGCGGCAAATCCGAGGTTGTCGTAGACATCAGTAAAGACCGTCGTTTTCTCAACCGCACCAAGTCGCGGGAGCCGGGTGAGAAGCTGTCCTTCGTCTGCGTGCCGCTCATTCATGGCGGACAAGTCATCGGCACCTTGTCCGTCGATCTGGCGATGACCGACATGCCGGACGAACTGAACCGCGACGTGGCGCTGTTGGAGATCATCGCCAATCTCTGTGCGGAGGCGGCGAGCGTCTGCCGCGAACAGCGGGCCGAGCGGGATGCACTGCAGGCGGAGAACGTGCGGCTACGGGATATGGTGATGTCCGAAAATCCCGGAAACATAGTCGGCAATTCTCCGGCGATGCTCTCCGTCTACGAACAGATTCGCCAGGTCGCTCCAAGTGAAGCGACGGTGCTAATCCGCGGATCGAGTGGAACGGGTAAGGAGCTGGTGGCGAAGGCAATCCAATCGCTCTCGTCCCGTAAGGACAAACCCTTCGTCATCCTCAATTGCGCGGCCTTGCCGGAAGCGCTGGTGGAGTCCGAACTGTTCGGACACGAGAAGGGCTCTTTCACCGATGCGCACGAGCGCCGTATAGGACGCGCGGAGGAGGCGAATGGCGGCACGCTTTTTCTGGACGAGATCGGCGATCTTTCGATTCCCATCCAAGTCAAGCTCCTGCGTTTCCTTCAGGAGCGTACCTTCAGCCGCGTCGGATCGAATGAAGTGCTGACGAGCGATGTCCGTTTCATTGCCGCGACGAGCCGCAATCTCGAGGAGCTGATGGCGAAGAAGCTTTTCCGTGAAGACCTTTACTATCGGCTTTCGGTCTTTCCGATCGCGCTGCCAGACCTCAGGGATCGTCCCGATGACATCCTGCCGCTCGCTCAGTATTTTCTCTCGAAACTCAAAATCAAGTACGGCAAGAATGTGAAGCGCTTTTCGGCTCCCGCGATCGGCATGCTGCAGGATTATTGGTGGCCCGGGAACGTGCGCGAACTGGAGAACTCGATCGAACGCGCGGTGCTGACGGCGAAAGACGATTGCGTGCATGGCTACAATCTGCCGCCGGCGCTGAGGACCGATGAGTTCGATGAGAGTCCGTTTGAGGTGGAGAGTGCGGACAGCAAGACGCTGGCGGAGAAGTTATCTGCCTACGAGCGGCGGCTCCTTGAGGATGCGCTCAAGCGCCATGGCGGCAATCAGAGCGCCGCGGGACGCGAACTCGGCGTTTCGCCGCGGATGATGGTTTACAAATTGAGAAAGGCGGGAATAGTCCTGTGATAGCGATAGTCGATTACGGTGCGGGCAATTTGACCAGTGTGAAGAATGCATTTGCCGCGCTCGGAGTGGAGACGGTGGTGACGAGTGATGCGGATACGATCTGCCGCGCAGACCGCATCGTTTTTCCAGGCGTGGGCGCGGCAAAAAGTGCGATGGACAACTTGCGGAAGATGGGACTCGTCGAGCCGATCAAGGCCGCGGCGGCGTCCGGCAAGCCGTTCCTCGGCATCTGCCTCGGCATGCAGGTGCTCTTCGAACATTCCGAAGAGGATGGCGGAGTCGATATGCTCGGCGTCTTCTCCGGTAAGGTTCGCCGTTTCCCGGACGTGAAGGGCTTCAAGGTTCCCGAAATCGGATGGAACGGAGTTGAAGTACGAAGTGCGAGTGATGAATATTATTTTGTTCATTCGTACTGTGCCGACATCGTGCCGGAGACCGTGGGCGTAACCGAATATGCCGGTGTCAAGTTCACCGCGATGGTGAAGCGCGGCAATCTCTGGGCGTGTCAGTTCCATCCCGAAAAGTCAGGCCGTGTTGGCCTTGATCTCATCCGCTCCTGGCTCACCTCTCAACCCTCAGAGTTGCCTACCATCCATTCTTCAACTCCAACTCCAGACTTCAACTCAACTCTCACCCGCCGCGTCATTCCCTGTCTTGATGTTCGCAATGGACGCGTGACGAAGGGCGTCAAGTTCAAGAACAACATCGATCTTGGCGATCCGGTGGAGATGGCGGTCAGGTATTCCGAGGGAGGGGCGGACGAGCTCGTCTTCTACGACATCACGGCTTCGGCGGAGCATCGTCCCATCGACATCGGCATGGTCGAGGCGGTGGCGAAGTCCGTCCGCATTCCCTTTGCCGTCGGCGGGGGTATCTCGACGGTGGCGGACATGGAACGCGTCATTCTGGCGGGAGCCGAGAAGGTTTCGGTCAATTCGCTCGCCGTCCGCAATCCGCAGATCATCGCCGAGGGCGCGGCAGTTTTCGGACGGCAGTGCATTGTGCTTGGAATGGATCCGGTGAAGAGCGGCAAGACACCGAGCGGTTATGAGATCACGACGCGCGGATTTCGTGAGTTCACGGGCATGGATGCCGTGGAGTGGGCGAAAAGGGCGGCCGATCTCGGCGCGGGAGAGATCGTGGTTAATTCCGTTGATGCGGACGGCACGCGCGCCGGGTTTGAGCTGGAGATCACGCGGCTCATTTCCGAGGCGGTCGGAGTGCCGGTGGTGGCGTCCGGAGGCGCGGGAATTCCCGAGCATCTCGTCACGGTCTTCCGCGAGGCCAAGGCCGATGCCGCGATTGTCGCCGGTATGATTCATTCGGGAGATTATACGATCGCGCAGATCAAGGAAGTTATGCACAAAGCAGGAGTTTCGACAAGAATGACCTGGTGAAGTGAGGAAGTAGGAGTGAGGAGTTAGGAATGAAGGTATTTATCGATATGCGCGCTATGCGCTTAGTGAGCGAAGCGCTAATGGGACAGTTCCGCCATTCCAAACTCCTAACTCTAACTTCGAAACTTTCTTATTGAAGGAGTTAGGAATGGCGGATCGTTCTTATAATCTGATTTTGACAAAAGCCGAGGCCTTTGCCCTTAGGATTGTTCGACTGTATAAGTATTTACAGGATCACCATGAGACTGTTATGTCGAAGCAGGTGCTTCGGTCTGGCACATCCATTGGCGCCAATGTGACGGAGGGTCATTACGCTGCATCAAAAGCGGATTTCATAAACAAGTATGTGATTGCGCAAAAAGAGGCCGCAGAGACGTTGTATTGGATTAATTTGCTGGTTAAATCCGAATATCTCTCCGACAACGAACAGACTCAATCGATCATTGCAGATTGCGACGAGATTCTTCGCATGTTGGTCTCCAGTATCAAAACGGCGAGGATGAACAACACCACCATTCCTAACTCCTCACTCTAATTTCAAACTTTCCCAATGGACAAAATCATCATCCTCGACTATGGTTCCCAGTACACGCAGCTCATCGCGCGGCGCATCCGCGAACAGCACGTCTATTCGGAAATTGTTCCCTTTACGATCACGGCCGACAAGGTGCGCGAGATCGCGCCGAAGGGCGTCATCCTCTCGGGCGGCCCCAACAGCGTCTTCGAAGAAGGCGCGCCGGGCATCGACCACGCCATCTTCGAACTCGGCATCCCGATTCTCGGCGTCTGCTACGGCATGCAGCTCATGAGCCAGGAGCTCGGCGGCAAGGTGCAGCCCGGCGAGCGCCGCGAGTACGGCAAGACCGAAATGACGGTTGTGCCGGGCAATGAGCTTTTCAAGGGACTCCCCGACAGCTTTGTCGTATGGATGAGTCACGGCGACCGCGTCTCGGCGATTCCCGCCGGTTTCAAGGTATCCGCCACTTCCGCGAATTGTCCCTACGCCGCGATCCGTCACGAGGAGAAGCGTTTCTTCGGAATTCAGTTCCATCCTGAAGTCGTCCATACCGAGCATGGCAAGCAGATTCTCTCCAACTTCGTCTTTCTCGTCTGCGGAGCGAAGGCGGACTGGCAGCTGACGACGTGGATCGATGACACGGTCGCGAAGCTCAAGGCGCAGATCGAGGACGACGAGGTCGTGCTCGGACTTTCCGGCGGGGTGGACTCTTCGGTTGCCGCGGTTCTCCTCCACAAGGCGATAGGTCCGCGCCTCCATTGCATTTTCGTCGATAACGGACTCCTCCGCTACCGCGAAGCGGAACAGGTCGAGGAGATGTTCGGCAAGAATTTGGGACTCGACCTCACTGTCGCGCGTGCCGCCGGGAAGTTCTATGAGGCGCTCAAGGGACTCTCCGAGCCCGAGGCAAAGCGCAAGGCGATCGGCAAGATGTTCATCGATGTCTTTGCGGACGAGGCACGTCGCTTCAAGCATTGCCGCTTCCTCGGGCAGGGCACGATCTATCCCGATGTCATCGAAAGCTCGCACGCCGTGAAGGGTCCCTCGCAGACGATCAAGTCCCATCACAACGTGGGCGGACTTCCTCCGGATCTCAAGTTCGAACTTTGCGAGCCGTTGCGCGATCTCTTCAAGGACGAAGTGCGCGCGGTGGGAAGGGTGCTCGGAATGGCGAGCGAGCTTCTCGATCGTCAGCCGTTCCCGGGTCCGGGACTCGGCGTCCGCGTCATCGGCGAGGTCACGAAAGAAAAGGTCGAATTGCTCCAGCAAGCCGACCTCCGCGTCCAGGAGGAAATGAAAAAACTCCTTTCTTCAACTTCGACTTCAACTTCAACTTCCGACTTCAACTCCCTCTGGCAGACCTTCGCCGTCCTCTTGCCCGTGAAGACCGTCGGCGTCATGGGCGATCAGCGCACTTACGAATACACTTGCGCCATCCGTTCCGTCAATTCGATTGATGCGATGACGGCCGATTGGACGCATCTTCCTTACGAGACGCTCGCGGCGATGTCCAGCCGCATCATCAACGAGGTGCGCGGCATCAATCGCGTCGTCTACGACATTTCGTCCAAACCCCCGGCAACCATTGAATGGGAATAGTAATCATGAATACGCTCAACACACTGATCGATACCGCCAACGGTTATCTATACGGATACATCCTCATCGCGCTGCTCGTAGCGGGCGGACTTTACTTCACCGTTCGTCTGCAGTTCCTGCCGACTACGCTTCTGAAGGAGGCGATACTGACGCTTCTGGCGAAGAACAAGGCGGATCGCACCGGCATGTCGTCCTTTCAGGCGCTGATGGTATCGACTGCCTCGCGCGTCGGCACCGGCAACATCATCGGAGTTACTGCGGCAATTCTCGCGGGCGGTCCCGGCGCGGTGTTCTGGATGTGGCTCATCGCCGTCTTCGGTGCCGCCTCGGCTTTCGTGGAATCGACGCTCGCGCAGATGTACAAGTGCCGCGATTCGCACGGACACTACTACGGCGGTCCGGCGTACTACATCAAGAAGGCGTTTGACGCTCCCGTCTTCGGGGGTGTCTTCGCGGCTTTCGTGATTCTCCTTTATGCCGGCGGATTCAATGCGCTTTGTTCGTTCAATACCACGGACTTCATCTGCAATTACGCGCGCGGCGTTTCGCACATCACCGTGTATGTCGGCATCGCGCTTTCGGTGGTGGCCGGCATCGTCATCATGGGCGGCGGCAAGTTCATCTCCCGCGTCACCCAGTTCCTCGTGCCGATCATGGCGATCGGTTATATCGTCCTCGCCCTCGCGGTGATGGTGCTTCACATCGGTGAGTTGCCGTCCGTCATCGCCACCATCCTTGCGCAGGCGTTCGACATTCATTCCGCGTTTGGCGGATTCCTCGGCGCGGCGATCATGATGGGTATCAAGCGCGGACTTTACTCGAACGAGGCCGGTGTCGGTTCGGCCCCGAATGCCGCGGCTTCGGCGGACGTTTCGCATCCCGTCAATCAGGGACTCTCCCAGTTCCTTTCGGTCTTCATCGACACGATTCTCATCTGTTCTGCGACGGCTTTCATCGTCCTTTGTTCGGGCGTCAGCGCGGCGGGATACAAGGCGGGTGCGGACAACACGCGCTTCCTGCAGGACTGCATGAGCGCTTCGTTCGGTGCCGGCGGCGGCGTGCTGCTCACCTGCGCGCTCGTCATCTTCGCCTACACCACTCTCGTCGGCAACTACTTCTACGCCGAGCAGAGCGTGCGCTATTTCTATCCGAAGGCACATTCCGACAAGAAGTTCATGACGATCTACCGCCTCGCGGCGATTGCCGTCATCTTCGTCGGTTCGCAGTTCAAGGCCGATCTCGCCTGGAACATTTCGGACTTCATCATGGGCATCATGGCGCTCATCAACATTCCGGTCTGCGTCATTCTCGGCAAGCGCGCGTACAAGGCGCTTTGGGACTACATGATCCAGCGTAACATGGGCAAGGATCCCACCTTCGACCCCAAGGCCGTCCTCGGCACCTCCAAGGGCATGGAGTGCTGGACATGAGCACTTCTCTGATCCTTCTGTCCGTTCTCGTTTCGGCGCTGGCGCTTTCTGACGCCGAGCGCAATCACTCCACGGAAATGAACGCGGCGAAGAACGTCGCCTCGTCGACCGTGGTGAAGGGTGGAGTCAAGGTGCTCTTCCTCGGAAACTCGATCACGCTTCACGCGCCCGCCCCGCAGATCGGGTGGACGAATTCGTGGGGTATGGCCGCGAGCAGTGCCGAGAATGACTACGTCCACATCGTCACCCGCGGCATCGAGGCGAAGCTCGGACGCAAGGCCGACGTGCGGGTGAGAAATGTCGCCGGTTTCGAGCGCAACTTCGAGACCTGGAAGCCTTCGCCAGAGATCGAGGAGCTCACTAAGTTCGATCCGGACTATCTCATCATCGCCATCGGTGAGAATACGCGCGACCTTAGGACACACGAGGACCGCCTCGCCTATACCGATGCACTTAAGAAGCTCATTTCGCTTTTCCTGCGCGGACGCACCAAGCCGCATACCGTGGTGCGCGGCGTGTTCTGGAAGAATCCGTGGAAGGACTGGTGCCTCGAGCGCGCGGCGAGCGATCTCGCGCTTACCTTCGTCAAGACGGACTTCAACAAGTGCCGCGAGATGTGTGCGTACGGAAAGTTCTGGCATGAAGGCGTCGCGGGACATCCTGGCGATGCCGGCATGCAGGCGACTGCGACCGCGATTCTCGAGGGATTCTTTCCGGTGGACTCCGGTTACGCGGCCTGGGTGGACGGACGCCCGGTCGATGTCGAGCCGATCCGCGTATCGCGTCAGCCGTTCAACCAATGGGCGGCGAGCTATCAGCGTCCCCAGGACCAGACGGAGATCGCGGGAATGCTCCGCTTCGAGACGGACGGTCCCTCGCGCCTCGTTGTGCGGCAATTCGGTCAGACGCGGCCGACTACGAATGTCATCGTGCGTCCGCTTTCCGCCAGGGTAAAGCCTGCTGTCGCCAAGGACGGCGTCATCTCGTTCACGCTGCCGAAACCCGGGTATTACGTCCTTGAGATCGACGGTTATCATCGTCCCTTGGAGATCTTCGCCCAACAGCGGCGCGATTTCGCGGCGGAAAAGAAAGAGGCGAACATCGTGTTCGGTCCTGGAATTCACAATCCCGTCATCGTCAAGCTCAAGAGTCACGACCGCGTCTACATCGACAAGGATGCGATTGTCTACGGATCGTTCCAGGCGGACAAGGTCGAGGACGTGAAGGTGAGCGGCTACGGCATCATCTCCGGGGCGCGCAATCGCCGCGTAGGTCACGCGTGCTATCGCGAAGGCATGGATGGTGCGGTCAGGATCATCGACTCGCACCGGATCACCTTTGATGGTCCGACGGTGCTCGACTCGTGCTGCTGGTGCGTCGCCGCGTTCAATTCGAGTGACCTCGAGCTCAGGAACCTGAAGGTGACGGGTGCGTGGCGGTACAATACCGACGGCATCGACATCTGCAATTCCCAGCGCGTGCGTGTAAGCAACTGTTTCGTACATTCCTTCGACGATACGCTCGTGGTGAAGGGCATCTCGCACGATTACGTCGAAATGAAGAAGGCGCTCTCGCTTGATTTCAAGCGCAACGAGCCGATCGAGGACATCGTCTTTTCCAATTGCGTGTGCTGGTGCGGATGGGGGCGCACCCTTGAGCTCGGACTCGAGACCTGGGCCTCGCGAATCGCCGGCGTCGTCTTCGAGGACTGCGACCTCATCCACAATGCCATCTATGCGCTCAGCGTTCATCTGGGCGGTCCGGCGATGGTGGACGATGTCACCTATCGCAACATCCGCATCGAGAGCGACGGGTGCGAGGAGAGGTGCGTCTATCAGACCAACCGCGACCAGAAGGCGGACTGCAAGCCGGGCAATGCTCTTTGCTGGCTCACGATCTCGAACTACAAGATGTTCTCCAAAGGTTTCTATGAAGGCAATAAGACATTGCTAAACGAACCGCGCGGAAACTTCAAGAAGGTGACGGTCGACAACGTTTCGATCACGAGAACCAACGGGGCTCCGAAACCGTATCGTGAAATCAATATGGAAAAGGTCAAGGCGGGCGAGATTTCGATAACGAACATAAAGATGGATGGAGTCGATGAATAAGACGGTAGCGATAGTCGGGGCGGTGGTTTTCGTCGCCGTGGGATGGTTCGGACACGCAGTGTTCGGAACTAAGGAAATTGCCCGTGCGGAGGTGCCTGCGGTAGATCCTGCCGTCTCGGTCGGTTTCGCGAAGACGGTGGTGTTCAATCCCGTCGATGAGTATGTCGGACACGTCGAGCCGATTGAGGAGACGGACATTCTGCCGCAGATCGACGGCTACATCAAGAAGGTCTGTTTCATCGAGGGTGCGTTCGTTAAGGCGGGAGACGTGCTTTTCGAGATTGATCCCGAACAGTACGAAGCTGCGCGCAATCTCCGTTATTCCGAAGTGCTCGCCGCGGAATCGAAGGTGGTGGTGGCCGAGACCGATGTCGATCGTGCGAAGCGTTACTACGCGCGGCTTACGTCCGCCGATGACCGCGGCGTGACCGCGACCGAACGCGATGTCGCCGAGACGACGCTCGCCTCAGCCCAGGCCGAACTCAAGGCCGCCAAGGCGTCCGTCGAGCAAGCCAAGGCCGCCGCGGCGATTGCGGACTTCAATCTCAAACATACCGTCGTCAAGTCTCCGATCTCGGGACGCATCGGCAAGGCGCTCCGTCATGTCGGTGATTATGTCTCGCCGTCCAAGAGTCCTCTCGCCCAGGTCGTGCAGCTCGATCCGATCCGCGTGGTCTTTCCGATTACGGACAAGGCCTACGGTGCGTGGCGGAGTGCGGCGGAGCGCGGCGGACGCGAGCTCAAGGATTCGCGGAGATTGCGGCTCAAGCTTCCCGACGGTGTCGAATATTCGAAGAACGGCGTCATCGACTTCGGCAATCACAAGGTCGATCGAGAGACGGGCAGCGTCGTCCTTTACGTCAGCTTCGCGAATCCGTCCGGCGCACTCCTGCCCAACGCCTTCGTGCGCGTACTTAGTGACGAGACGAATCCGCCGCGCTCGCTGACCGTGCCGGTCGCGGCAGTTTCGCGGACGGCGAACGGGGCCACGGTGTGGACGCTTGCGGACGATTCGACCGTCAAGGCGAATGCGGTTGAACTCGGCGGCACTTGGAACGGTCTTGCCGAGATCAAGAAGGGACTTTCCGAAGGCGCGAAGGTGGTCATTCACGGAGGGTTCAAACTTCGGGACGGAATGAAGGCGAGAGTGGCGGAATGAGGGGCTTTCTCAACATCTTCCTGCATCGTCCGCGCATCGCCTCGGCCATCGCCATCGTCTCGCTGATTGCCGGCGTCTTTTCCCTCACTTCGCTTCCGGTCGCGTTCTTTCCGTCCGTCGCGCTGCCGACGATCAGCGTGAGCTGCACCTATCCTGGCGCTAACGCGCGGGACGTCCTCAATACGATCGCAGGACGCATCGAGGATCAGGTCAACGGCGTCGAGGGCTTCGATCACATGGCCAGTTCTTGCAGCGACAGCGGCTCCTACAGTCTCACCGTCTACTTCCAGGCCGGCTTCGATCGCGATCTCGCGCTCATGAAGGTTCAGGCCGCGGTCCAGCAGGCGCTTCCGCAGTTGCCTCAGGAAGTGAAGAATACGGGCGTTACCGTCGGCATCGGACAGACGATCGATCTCGGTTACGTCACGCTCTATTCCGAACGCGGAGAACTCACGCGCGATGAGGTCGTCGACTATATGTTCGGCGTGGTCAGTCCCGCGCTCCAGCGCGTGCAGGGCGTCGGCGCTTCGCAGGTTCGGGATACCAAGCTTGCCATGCGCGTCTGGCTCGATGCGGGACGACTCGCGGCGCTTGGAATCAATACGGACGAAGTGGTCGCCGCGATCAAGGCCCAGAACGTGCAGGCCTCGCTCGGTACGGTCGGTGGTTCGCCGACCGAGAATGCCGCGTGCCGCGTCATCTCGCTCGTGTCGAAGGGACGACTCAAGACCGCCGAGGAATTCGGTGCGATAATCGTCCGCACCCGCCCGGACGGCACGCTCGTCTATCTGCGTGACATCGCCACGATCGGCCTCGGACACGAGACCTATTCCTACGAAGGTTACTTCGGCGACAAGTCGGCCTGCGTCACCCATCTCTACCAGATTCCCGGTGCCAACACGCTTGCGACCATTGATGAGATCAAGCGGATGCTGGGCGAGCTCGAGAAGCGTTTCCCGGGCGATCTCAAGTGGGACATGACCGTCGATGTCTCGCGCTATTCGGCGTCCGCGCTCTACGGGGTGGGACTCTCCCTCGCGCTTGCCGCGGTCCTCGCGCTGGTCGTGCTGCTCGTTGCCTTCCGATCGCTGAGGATGGCGCTCGTGCCGTTCCTCTCCGCGCTCGTGCCGTTCTCGCTGGTGCTCACGGTCCTTGCCGTCTTCGGATACTTCATCACCGTGCTCACGCTCTTCGCGCTTGCCGCGTCCCTGGTCTTCATCGTCGGCACTGCGACTTGTGCGACGAGGGCGGTGCGGGACGGACGTTTTGAGGAGGTTCGCATCGATCTCATCGCGGCAGGTGCGATCGTGTCTGTTTCTTCGCTCGTGCTGATGCTGCTCGGTGGTGTGCAGGGCATCATCATCCGTCAGTTTGCGGTCGTCTTTGCCGCGGCCGGCGTTGCCTCGACGATCAATGCGCTCGCCGTGGTGCCGTCCTTCGCCTCCTGGCTGGGCATTGGTCGCACGCCGGTGGCGGCGGGCGGAACGCCTTTGCCGCTGCCTCGCGTCCCCGGCGCCTCGTTCGTCGCCTTCGGTGCGGTGGTGGCGATGGCCCTCGCCTCGTTGTCCGTCTCTTCGGGATTGGCGCGCGATCTCATTCCAAATGAGGATCTCGGTATCGTAATGCTCGACATCAAGACGGTCGAGGGAACTTCGCGTCCGAATGTCTCGAAAATCGTCCGCAACGCCTACGAGAAGATCTGCGCGTCTTGTGAGATCGAGAAGTCCTTCATCGTGCTCGGCGAGGGAGTTTTCACGCCTGCAGGCGAACATTCGGCGAAGATGTTCCTGGTGCTCAAGGACTGGTCGGAGCGCAAGGACGGCGCAAGCACGATGGACATGGTGCGGCGCATTCGTGCGGTCGTCTCGGACATTCCCGAGGCGGAGATCAGCGTGTTGACGATTCCGACCGTACCTGGTTTCGGTACGGTCTCCTGCGTGGCTCCGCTCGTGCAGTCCATCTCCGACAACGATCCGGTGCGGCTTTCACGCGAAGCGCATCGGCTGCAGGCGATCTTCCAGCGTTCGCCGTTGGCGGACAGCGTGACGTGCGGCTACAATGCGTCCGTTCCGCACCTGCGCATCAAGGTCGACCGTGCCAAGTGCGAGACGATGAAGGTTCCGCTCTCGACGCTCTTCACGACGCTTCAGCATAATCTCGGTTCGATCTACATCAACGACATCAATCTCGGCAATCAGGTCAATCGCGTGACGCTGATGAGCGACTGGAAGGGGAGAGCCGATCCGGAGCGGATGTCTTCGCTCTACGTGCGCTCCACGACGGGAGCGATGGTGCCGATGAGCACGCTCGTGGAATACGAGGAGGAACTCGGGCCCAACGAACTCTACCGATACAACCGCTATCTTTACTGCACGGTCGACATGGCGCAGAAGGCGGGCGTGTCGTTGAAGGAGGCGATGGACGAGATCACGCGCATTCTCGATCGCGAATTGCCGCGGGACTACGCAACGGGCTGGAATGGGCTCGCGCGCGAGGAGGCGTCCAACCGCGGCAAGTTCGAGTTGATGATCGCTCTTTCGATCCTGATGGCGTATCTCGTGCTGATGGTGCGCTACGAATCGTGGCGGCGTTCGCTCATGACTTTGCTGCCGACGGTTGCCGCGGTCTTCGGTGCGGTGCTCGCTCTCTCGCTGGCCGGGGTCTCGCTTTCGCTTTATTCCAAGTTCGCCCTGGTCATGCTGGTGGTCGTCAATGCCGCCTATTCGATGATGGTAGGCGAAGAAGCGAGCTGGCGCGGACGGCTTCTCCTGCCGCTGATGTCCGCAGCGATGATGCTTCCGTTCGTCTTCACTTCCGGTGCGGCAGCGGCTGGCAGTCGTACTTTCGGATATGCGCTCATCGGCGGCTTCCTCGGCTATGCGTTCATCGGCGTGCCGCTCTCGCGCTTCCTGCCTCGCATAAACTTGGGGAGTTGAAGATTAGGTGTAGGGCCTCATGCAGGGTCTGTCCCTGAAAGTTATGAGGGCCAGCCACAGGTGGCGGGGTTCTGAACGGTTCCCTATTCGTTCTCTTGGACCGCTTTTTGGTATAATACGCTCCTATGAAGCAATACAAAGTTGGTTTGGTGGGTGTCGGCGCAGTCGGCACGGAGATGATCAAGGTCCTCAAGGAGCGTAATTTCCCGCTCGCAGGCCAGGTTCAGGTGTTCGCGTCCCGCGAGCGCGACGAGCAGATTCTCGGCGAGACGTATCACGTGCTCCCGGCGACGGAGAAGAGCTTTGACGGACTGGACATCGTCCTTTTCGCCGGCAAGACGGATGTGGCCATCCAGCTCAAGGATGCCTGCGTCAAGGCGGGGGCGAAGATGATCGACAATTCGCGTGCCTTCCGCCAGGATCCCGAGGTGCCGCTGGTGGTGCCGCAGGTCAATGCCGAGGATCTGGACTGGAACAAGGGCGTCATCGCCAATCCGAACTGCACGACGGCGATCATGCTCGAGGCGGTCGCTCCGCTGCACAAGGCCTTCGGGCTCAAGCGTCTCATCGCCTCGACCTACCAGGCGGCGTCCGGCGCCGGTGCGCCCGGCTTGAGCGAGCTTGAGGACCAGATCCACGATTATGCCGCGGGCAAGGAGCTTACGGTCAAGGCCTTCCAGCATCAGCTCATGTACAATCTCATTCCGCACATCGACAAGTTCGACGAAGAGAACTGGTACACGCTTGAAGAGCTCAAGATGCGTAACGAGGCCAGGAAGATGCTTCACCTTCCCGACTTGAAGCTCTCCTGCACCTGCGTGCGCGTGCCGATCGCGCGTGCCCATTCCGAATCGCTCAACCTCGAGTTCGAGAAGGACGTGACGCCGGAGATGGCGCGCGAGGTTCTTCGCGGAGCCGAGGGCGTGAAGGTGGTGGATGATCCGCTCAACGGCGGATATCCGATGCCGCTCGATGCGACTGCCAAGTACGACGTACTCGCCGGGCGCATCCGTCAGGACATCTCGCGTGACGACAAGAAGGGTCTCGAGATGTTCGTCTCTGGCGATCAGCTTCTGCGTGGTGCGGCCTTGAACGCCGTCGAGATCGCAGAGCACCTCATCAAGCGCAATCTCGTCTAAGATGGCCGGCGAATATCAGTTTTCGCTCATTGACGTCACCAAGCAGCAGGGGACGAAGACGATCCTCAAGGACGTCAACCTCAGCTTTTTCT
>DCIL01000045.1:66962-67161 GCA_002315875.1 Verrucomicrobia bacterium UBA1727
TTCTACGGTGCGCACATCGGCGTGATCGGCGGCAACGGGGCAGGTAAGTCCTCGCTTCTCAAGATCCTCGCCGGGCTCGACACCGACCTCATGGGCACGGTGCAGGTCGCGAAGGACACCAAGGTCGGCTATCTGCCGCAGGAGCCGGAGCTGGACGATTCCAAGACCGTGCTGGAGACGGTGATGGAAGGCGTCAAGG
>DCIL01000045.1:67185-67312 GCA_002315875.1 Verrucomicrobia bacterium UBA1727
CAGGACATGGTCACGCGCTACGAAGATCTCTGCTGCGAACTGGACGATCCCAAGGCCGCGGCAGAAATGGAGCGGCTGCAGGCGATCATCGATCAGAACGATTACTGGAATCTCGAGAACCTCGTCG
>DCIL01000045.1:67400-67717 GCA_002315875.1 Verrucomicrobia bacterium UBA1727
CCGCCGCGTCGCGATCGCGCGGCTTTTGCTCTCGAATCCCGATGTCCTGCTTCTGGACGAACCGACGAACCATCTCGATGCCGAGACGACTTTCCGGCTCGAGGCGTACTTGAAGGAGTTCAAGGGCACGCTCATCGTCGTCACTCACGATCGTTACTTCCTCTCCGATGTGACGGACTGGATCCTCGAACTCGATCACGGCATCTGCTATCCGTACAAAGGCAATTACGAGGAATGGCTCAAGCAGAAGGAGGCGATGCTCCAGCGCGAGGCTAAGGTCGAGAAGTCGCGGCAGAAGATGCTCGAGAACGAGCTCA
>DCIL01000070.1:0-537 GCA_002315875.1 Verrucomicrobia bacterium UBA1727
TCATGATCTCGGGCTTGACCGTCCACGTGCGGTGCGCCTTCTGCACCTTGACCGCGGCACGAATGACGGCCGTGGTCTGCATGCGGGCGATTTCAGGATACGTCACGCACAGACGGCAGCCGCGGTGACCCATCATCGGATTGAACTCCTTGAGGGACTCGACGAGCTCCTCGATCTGAGCGACCGACTTGTGCTGCGCCTTCGCCAGCATCTTGATCTCGTCGGCCGAATGCGGCACGAACTCATGAAGCGGCGGATCGAGGAAGCGGATCGTGACCGGCTTGCCCTCAAGCGCCTCGAAGAGCTGCTCGAAGTCGTCCTGCTGATACGGCAGGATCTTGTTGAGCGCCAGCTCGCGCTCCTCGACCGTATCGGCGCAGATCATCTCGCGGAAGGCCGCGATGCGGTCCGCCTCGAAGAACATGTGCTCGGTGCGGCAAAGACCGATGCCCTCGGCGCCGAGCTCACGCGCCTTGCGGGCGTCACGCGGCGTGTCGGCATTGGTGCGCACATGCAGCTTGCGGAACTTGTCCGCCC
>DCIL01000070.1:569-712 GCA_002315875.1 Verrucomicrobia bacterium UBA1727
CCCAGTTCATGATGCGGCCGAACTCACCGGCGATCTGCGCATCGACCGTCGGGACGACGCCATCGTAGATGTAACCCGTAGAGCCGTCGATCGAAAGCCAATCGCCCTCCTTGAACGTCTTGCCGCCGAGCACGAACTTCTTG
>DCIL01000070.1:809-1287 GCA_002315875.1 Verrucomicrobia bacterium UBA1727
CGCCGCGGACGGTGAGGATGCCCTCCGCCGCCTTCATGCCCTCGATGTCCTCAGGCGAGGTCTCGAGACGCACGAGCACCGTCTTCTCGCCGTTCTTCTTCCACGCCATCGCATCTGCCGCGGTGAAGACGATACGTCCGCACGCCGCGCCCGGAGAGGCGGCGAGGCCGCGGCCCATGGGCTTGGCATTCTTGAGCGCGACCGCATCGAACTGCGGATGCAGCAACGTGTCGAGATTGCGCGGATCGATCATGAGCACGGCCTCTTCTTCGGAGCGCATGCCCTCGTCCACGAGATCGCACGCGATCTTCAAGGCGGCCTTCGCCGTACGCTTGCCGTTGCGCGTCTGAAGCATGAAGAGCTTCTGGTTCTCGATCGTGAACTCCATGTCCTGCATGTCGCGGTAATGCTCTTCGAGCGTGTCGCAGATCTTCTGGAACTGCTTGAACACCTTCGGCATCACCTCGGCCATCTTCGC
>DCIL01000070.1:1318-1460 GCA_002315875.1 Verrucomicrobia bacterium UBA1727
GTGCGGACGCCGGCGACGACGTCTTCACCCTGCGCGTTCATGAGGAACTCGCCCATGAGCTTCTTCTCACCGGTCGCAGGATCACGCGTGAAGGCGACGCCCGTTCCCGAATTGTCATTGAGGTTGCCGAACGCCATCATCT
>DCIL01000070.1:1649-1770 GCA_002315875.1 Verrucomicrobia bacterium UBA1727
TGAACTGGCCGGCGAGCGTCTTGAGATCAGCCGCGGTGAGATCGACGTCGTTCTTGACTTTCTTCTTCTCCTTCATGTCGTCGATGAGCTTCTCGAAATACTTCTTGCCGACTTCCATGAC
>DCIL01000070.1:1897-3397 GCA_002315875.1 Verrucomicrobia bacterium UBA1727
TCGTGTCCATCATGCCCGGCATCGAAGCACGCGCACCGGAACGGACGGAGACGAGGAGCGGATTCTTAAGGTCGCCGAACTTCTTGCCGGCGGACTTCTCGAGCTTGGCAATGTACTCGATCACCTGCTTCTCAATGTCCGCACCGATCTTCTTGCCGTCGTCGTAATAACGCGTGCACGCCTCGGTCGAAATCGTGAAGCCCTGCGGCACGGGAAGCCCGAGCCCGGCCATCTCCGCGAGATTGGCGCCCTTGCCGCCCAAAAGCTCACGCATGTTCGCATTGCCTTCGGTCATACCCGCACCGAAGAAATAGACGTACTTCTTTTCAGTTTTCTTAGTAGCCATTGCTTTGTTTTCCTTTATCTTTCAATTTACTCGAGAATTATATCAAATGAACCGCTCCGTAATCAACCTCACACGATGAGCATGCAGTCACCGTAAGAGAAGAAGCGGTAGTCGTTGCGGACCGCCATCGCATAGGCGCAAAGTACGCGCTCACGCCCCGCCAGCGCCGAAATCATCATCAGCAAGGTGGACTGCGGCAGATGGAAGTTCGTGAGCATGCAGTCACAGACCTTGAAACGATAAGGCGGATAGATGAAGATGTTGGATGCTCCACTTCCTGCTATCAAAGGAACAAATCCTTCACCTTTTTCACTTTTCCCTACACCTACACCTTCACCTTCACCTTCACCTTCACCTTTTTCACTTTTCCCTTTTCCTTTTTCCTTTTCCTCTCTGGCGGCGGCTACCGTCTCCAGCGTGCGCACCGTCGTCGAACCGACGCAGAAGACCCGTCCGCCGCACTTCTTGCACTCGTTGATCGCCTCAGCCGTCTCCGGCGGCAGAGTGAACGCCTCGTAGTCCATCTGATGGTCTTCGATGTTGTCCACCTTGACGGGACGAAACGTGCCCGGCCCGACATGAAGCGTCACCGCCACCCGCTTGACGCCCTTCGCCTCGAGCGCGGCAAAGATCTCGGGCGTGAAATGAAGCCCCGCGGTCGGCGCGGCGACGGACCCTACCTCGCGCGCGTAGATCGTCTGGTAACGCTCGCGGTCCGCCTTCTCCTCCTCGGCCGTCCCTTCGCGCTTCACATACGGCGGCACCGGAGTATGGCCGAACTCGTCGAGCAGATCCATGAGCGGACGCTCCGCGAGAAAGCGACAGCGCCAGGCGCCGATGCCGGACAAGGGCTTTAGCATCTCGACCTTGAGCTCGCCAGCGGGACCGAACACCGCGACCTGCCCCTCGCGCACCTTGCGTCCACTCCCCACGATGCAATTCCATTCCACTGCCTCACCCGCCTCGGGCGCCGGAGAGACGAGCAACACCTCGATCGCCCCGTGCGTATCCGGCCACTCTCCGATGAGACGCGCCGGAAAGACCTTCGTGTCATTGACCACGAGCAGGTCGTTGGCGGTGATGTAGTCGACGATGTCGGCGATGTGACGATGCTCGAGGACGCCGGTGTCACGATGGAGCACCATCATCTTCTC
>DCIL01000070.1:3419-6491 GCA_002315875.1 Verrucomicrobia bacterium UBA1727
GCGGGATGCTGCGCGATGAGCCGCTCGGGGAGCGGATACCAGAACTGTCGGGTTTTCACTTTACCTTGATGCGGCGGATCGCCGCGGATTCTCGATTGTGCAACTGGCTGCGATAGAGGGACCATCCGTTATTGAGCCAGAAGGAAATTCCACAAACCCACATCGCCGGCACCAGGAGCTCGTGGTTGCCCGAGATCTCAGCGACCATCACGATGGCGGTGAGCGGCGTGCGAATGGACGAGGCGAGAAAGCCGGCCATGCCGACGAGGGCAAAGGCCTCGGGATGAATCCCCCACCAGTCGGGAAGAATCATGGCGAACCCCACTCCGGTCGCGGCTCCGAGCGTCGCGCCGCACACGAGCGCGGGCGCGAAGAGTCCGCCCGACCCGCCCGAGCCGACGGTGAAGGACGTGGTGACGACATTCAGCACGAACGCCGCGAGGAAAACGAAAACCGCATTGACACTTACCGAGCTCGCCACCAGGCAGTTGCGAATTATCGGATACCCCGCGCCGTAGACCGACGGACTTATGGCGTATCCGATCAACCCGACCACGAGTCCGCCAATAATCACCTTGAGCCACCCCGGAAGCTTCATCCGCGAGAAACTGCGCTCGGTGGAGTTGAAGAAGCTGATATAGAATCGCGAACCGAAGACGATGATCAGCGAAAGGAAGAAATACGGCAAAAGCCGTAGTCCGTTCTCATAGGAAACTGACGGCATGGAAAAGAGAGTGTTCCATCCGAAGAAATAGGCGTAAATCGTATAGGAGATGACGGACGAGATGAAGCACGGCAACGCCGTCTCGTACTCGATGTCACTTGAAGAATAGAAAATCTCGAATCCGAAAAGCGCGCCCGCGAGCGGGGCCTGGAAGAGCGCCGCGATGCCGCCGGCGAGACCCGCCGCCATCAGAATGCGCCGCGCGCGCACGGTCAGATTGAGGATGCGGGCAATGGAACTGCCGACCGCAGCCCCGAGAAGCGTGACCGGTCCCTCATAACCCGCACTGCCGCCAGAGGCGACGGTCAGCACCGAGGCGACGGACTTTACGGGAAGCACGGTCGACGTCAAATACCCGCCGTACTGATGATACGCCTTGATCGCACTGTCCGTACCGCGCGCGTGCTCGAGCTTCGAAAAACGGCAGATGATGAGATATCCCGCAAGCGCACCGAGCGCAGGCAGGAAAAGCATGACCCACGGATGCTCCGCGACCCAGTTCGAGCCCATGAGCATCCTATCGCCGAAATCGATCAGATAACGGAACGCGACCACTGTGATTCCAGTGGCCGCGCCAACCAGCATCGATTCGCCAAAATACTTGCCGGTGCGGAAGGAAAGTCCACGACCGGCAAACAAGTAGCGCTTAATTGAGAACATCGGTGACCATCGCGCGGGCGACCTTGCGGGCGACCTGTTCGCCAGCCAGCAACTTGAGCACCACCAGCGCGAACAGCTGCGAGGTTCCCGGACCTTGTCCGGTGACCACGTTGCCCTCGACTACGACTGGAGCCGGGGACCACTGGCGATCGAGTTCCATCTGACAGGTCGGATAGCAGGTGATGTGAATTCCCTCGCCGACGACGCCTGCCGCCACCAGCACCAGCGGGGCGGCACAGATCGCGCACAAAAGACGACCCACGCCATTGTGACGGCGAAGCACTCCAAAGAGCTTCTCCGAACGCTTCAGGTTTTCAACCCCCTCGCCACCCCCCGGCAGGAGAATCGCGAGGAAATCCTCCTCGAGAACCTCCGCCAGCCGAACATCGGCACTCATGACAATGCCATGAGCACCCTTCACTTGCACTGATGAACCAATTGCGGCGGTCACTACGTCGACTCCTCCACGGCGAAGGACGTCAATGGCGGTGACCGCCTCAACCTCCTCAAAACCGTCCGCAAGCGGTATCAGTAAGCGTGACATAAGTTTACCTTAGATCACGTTCTTCGCTTCGTTGCACTTCATCTTACGACCAAGGATCTCCTTGTCGTTGAGCTTAGCACAAGCGGCCTCGGCCTCGGCACGAACCGGCATCTGGACGAAGCCAAACCCCTTGGACTTGCCGTTGAACTTGTTCGTGATGAGTCGGGCGCTGTTGACCTTGCCGAACGCCTCGAACTCCTTGCGGAGCTGCTCTTCGGTCATCTCATAGCTGAGATTGCCCACATAGATCTCGACCGAACCGTCAGCCGGTGCGGGATGCGGCTTGCGCTTCTCGAACGGCTTGTCTTCCTTCGATGCGGACTTCTTCTCACACTTCTTCGCCGGTTTCTTCTTGCCACACGGACAAAAGAGCTTGCAGATGAGACACATCGCAATCATACCCAGCACGAAGGCAACCACGGCAAGGGTGATCGCCGAACACTGCGTCGCACCCTTGAACAGATTAATAACTCCATTGATACACATAATTTTCTCCTAACTTTAACTTTTTCCCTTTTCCTTTTTCCTTTTTCCTTTTTCCTTCTCTCCCTCACCCTTGCCGGTAATCATTGAGAGTTTTCATACGGCTCGGATGACGGAGTTTCCGAAGCGCCTTCGCCTCAATCTGACGAATGCGTTCGCGGGTCACGTTGAACAACCGACCGACCTCCTCCAACGTACGACTGTAGCCGTCGGAAAGCCCGAAACGGAAGTCCACCACCTGACGCTCACGATCGGTAAGCGTATTCAGGATGTCTCTGAGACTGTCCTTCAGGAGGTGCCCCTCGGTGACTTCGAAGGGATTCTCGCTCTGCGCATCAGGAATGAAGTCGCCGTAGTGAGCGTCATCGCTGTCGCCGACACGCGACTGCAGCGAAATCGGCTGCTGGGCCATCTTCTTGACCGCCCGGACCTGTTCCTGCGACATCGACATCACCTTCGCGAGCTCCTTCTCATCCGGCTCGCGACCGAGCTTCTGGATGAGTCGCTTCTGCTCACGCATGAGCTTGTTGATCGTCTCGATCATATGCACCGGAATGCGGATCGTGCGCGCCTGGTCGGCAATCGCACGCGTCGCCGCCTGACGGATCCACCACGTCGCATAGGTCGAGAACTTGTAACCGCGCTTGTACTCGAACTTCTC
>DCIL01000070.1:6567-10720 GCA_002315875.1 Verrucomicrobia bacterium UBA1727
TGTACTTCTTGACGATCGAAATGACCAGTCGGAGGTTCGCCTCCACCATCTTCGTGCGGGCCTGCTGACCCGCCTTGAGCTCTTTGCGGAGCTCGGCGAAGGTGTCGACGAATTCCTGCCCGGGCATGCCGAACATCGTCTCGAAACGAGCCATCTTTTCGCGCACCAGCTTGATGTCGGTGTCGCGCTTCTTTGACGGACGCTGCTTCTGCAGTTCCGCCAGCTTGTTGGCAAGCTGACGATACGGCAGGTAAATGCGCTCGTCGGCATCAGCACAAAGGGTCTCAAGCACCTTCTGCTTGTAGCTCAGATCATCGAAACACTTCATCAGCGCGTCTCGCGCGTTCTGAAGCTGCTTTTCGGCCCCGCGGAGCGCGGCCGGGGACGGCTTCTTCTGCGCCAGGATCGCCAAGTGCTTCTCGCTCGCCTCCCGTAATCGCTTCTCGACTTCGCGGATCTGCACGCGGAACCCCGGAATGAGCTCCATGTACGAATCGCGGTTGTCGTCGAACTTGTCGGTTACGATGCGGTCGAAGCGCTCGCTCTGCCCCTCGAGCTTGTCCAGGAGCTGAGCGTACATCTGAGGCGTGAAGAGGAAGCGGTTGAACATCTCGCGCGACTTGCGCTCGGCGTTCTCGATGATCGCGCAGAGCTCGATCTCCTCCTCGCGCTTTAGAAGCGGCACCTGCCCCATCTGATGCAGGTACATGCGGATCGGATCTTCGATCAGCTCGCCCTGGCGCTTCTGCTGCTCGTTCGCCTTCTGGTTCTTCGCCTCGATCCACTTCTTGACATCGTCTTCACGCAACACCTGGACGCCCAAGGCCTCCAGCATGTGAAGATACTTGTCGGACTGGATCGCATCGACGATGTTGGTCGGAAGAATCTGATTGAGCTCTTCGTAGGTGATGTAACCGCCATTCGCCTCACTGCGGCGCTTGACGTCTCGAATGACCTCGTTGAGTTCGGTCTCGCGCAAAATCGACATGCCCTCCATCGCCGGCAACAGCGTCTCGGCATCGGCCTCGGCGGCATCGGCTGCCGCGGCAACCGCGGCGGACGGCAACGGCTCGACCACTTCCTCGACGGAAGCATCGAGATCGGACATCTTGGCCTCGGCACGCTCGACTTCGGCCGCCAGCGCATCGGCATCGATTGTCGACGCCGCACGAACGACCTCCTCGTCATCGCCGCCTTCATCCGGCGGCAGATCATCATCCAGACCCAGATCTTCCTCGACGTCGCTCTTCCGCTTCCGCTTGTCGGCACGAATGCGCGCGAGCTCTTCAGCGGCGGTGAGACCACCCGATGACTTAACCGGCTTTTTCGCCGATTTCGATGATTTTTCCTTTGTCTGAACTTTCTTTACCTTGGCCATTTATATGCTCCACTCTACAATTCACCCATTGGCACTTTGTCAAGTTGGTGAAAGAGTATATCAAAACTGAGGGACGAAATCAACTGCCAGCGACCAAAAAATCACTGACCGGTCATCCACTTGGCGGTGTCGGTTTCGCCTGACGATGCGGTGGCGCCCATTATGAGATCAAGGAGCTTCCGGTCGACGAGATAACGCTTCACGTCTTCTTCTCCACCCTTGAAAGTTCTCGACCACCTGAGCGTCATCGGCTCGGATAGAATATGGATGTACTTGCGATGGTTGCGGCGCTCGACCACGACATTGAACATCTTCTCCTTGCCGTTCACCTCGTTCGCGAAGAACGCGTCCTTGAGCGTCTTGAAGTCCTTGAGCGCCTTCACGTCCTCGACATCGAGCCGTCCGTGACGATCTGGCGCGATACCAATATTCATGATACCGCCGTTGCCGACGGACGAAAGATAGAGCTTCATGAGGTAAGCGCCATGCCGCACCTTGCCGCGCTCCTTCTCATGGTAGAACCAACCGGGACGCAGCGGGAAGTCCGCCTCCCACATCCGGAACATCTTCTCGTCCGACGGACTTGCGACTGGATCCACAAAACCCTGCTCGTTCCCCGGCCAGGCGAACTCGCCGCCCATACCGAAGAAGGTGACGTTCGGCTGGAGCGAGCGCACCTTGGGGAAAAGCTCATCGAAACGATAGTACCCTTCTGGTATCTTCCGACGCTCGCCCTTCGGACCCGCCGCGCCGCCATACCAGCCGTTCCCACCGTTCGCCCCGTCAAACCACATCTCGAAGATCTCGCCGTAGCGTCCGTCATTGAGCTCCTCGACCTGCGCGTGATACGTCTTCACATATTCCTCGCTCGCATACGCGGCATTGTTGCGGTCCCACGGCGAACAATAGACGCCGAATTTGACACCGAGCTTGCGGCACGCGGCATTCATCTCGCCGACGTAATCGCCCTTGCCGCCGCGGAACGGCGACTTGGAGATGTTGTGAGTCGTCGTCTTCGTCGGCCAGAGACAAAAGCCGTCATGATGCTTGGCCACGACTACCAGTCCCTGGATGCCGCCATCGCGACAGGCACCGACGATCTGGTCCGCTGAAAAGGCGTCCGGATTCAACCACTCCGGCTTCTCGTCTCCGAAGCCCCATTCCTTGTCCGTGAAGGTGTTGAGTCCCCAATGGACGATTCCGATGATTTCCACCCCTTCCTGGATGCGGCGCATCATCGCGGCATTCGGAGCGGGTTCGGCGCTGACGGACGAGAACGCGGTGAAGGCGAGCGCGGCAAACAAGACGGACTTAAGCGAATCGAGCGCGGACCACCGATCGTCCTTCGGCATCTCCTCGGTGCGCTCGAGTCCCTGACAGTCCTCACTGCATCTCGGATAACTCGGCAGCTCCAAAAGGAGCGCATCACGGATGTCGTCCGTGACATCGATTTCGGACGAATCCTCCTTGATCTCAAAGGAGCTGGTGAAGTCCTCGACCTTGATCGTATCGTCAAAGTCCTTGCCGCAGCGACTGCAAACGAGATCGAAATCCTGCTCGAGATGTCCGCGCAACAAGAGCTCGGTACCGAACACCTGCGCCTCCAGCGAATACCTGAGACCACCGAAGCTCTTGACGAACTCTTCGGATACGTTCACGCATTCCACTTCACCCTCGAGATGCTCGCCTTCCGCGTCGAGACGCGAAGTATCGATGATGAGACGACTGTCGTCTGTTTGCGGATGTTTCATCAGATGTGCTCCGGTGTGTTGATGCCCAAAAGGGAAAGTCCGGTCTTCAGCACCTCGCCGAAAAGCGAACATAGCTTAAGCCGCGCATTGCGAACCTCTTCTTCGCTCTTGAGAATCGGAGAGCTCTGATAGAACGAGGAATAAAGCTGCGCGGTCTGGAAAAGATAATCGGCCAGCACCGAGGGCTTGTAGGCCTCGGCCGCACGCACCACCGCACCGGGAAACTCCAGGAGCTGAAGCGCAAGACGCTTCTCGGACGGAGTGGTGACGGAGAAGGCTTGAACGGTTTCTTGGTAGGGGGCGATACCCGAGCCCCCCGCAGAGGTTTGCCGCGATTTCTCCAGGAGCGAACAGACGCGGGCGTAGGCATACTGGAGATACGGACCGGAATTGCCTTCGAGCGCGAGCGCCTTGTCCCAGCTGAAATCGATGTCGGTGATAGGATCGTGCGAAAGATCGGAATACTTCACCGCTCCGTAACCGATCGCCTCGGCGAGCGCTTCGTCTCCGCCGCGGTCCTGGACGATCTCCAGCGAACGACGCTTCGCTTCCGCCAGCAGTTCTTCGAGACGGATGAGATTTCCTTCGCGGGTCGAGATCGCCTTGCCCTGATAGCTCATGAGTCCGAACGGAACATGCACGAGCTTAGCGGTGACTCCCATCTTCGCGGCAATGTTGAACCACTGCTTGAAATGGAGCTGCTGACGGGCATCGGTGACGTAGACGATGCGCTCGGGATCGTAATCCTTGACGCGGCACTCGACGCACGCGAGATCGCTCGTGGTGTAGTTGTAGCCACCATCGGACTTACGGACGATTGCAACACCGAGCTTCTCCTCTTCGAGATTCACCACGAGCGCGCCTTCGGACTCGACCGCCATGCCCATTTCCTGAAGGCGTTTCACCACCCCCGGCATCATGTCGTTATAATACGATTCGCCGCGGTACGTATCGAACTTCACGCCGAGCTTGGCGTACATGCGATCGAACTCGCCGATGGAAATGTCGATGAACTTCTTCCAGA
>DCIL01000070.1:10810-16715 GCA_002315875.1 Verrucomicrobia bacterium UBA1727
TCCTCCTCCTTCGCCTTCGCGGCGGAAAGCACGTAGCACTTCTCGAGATTCGCGACCGTGAGGTTGTCGCGCTCTTCCTGAGTGAGGCATTCGCGATAGCCCTTGATGAGAATTCCGAACTGCGTTCCCCAGTCCCCAAGATGGTTATCGGCGATCACCCGATAGCCGAGCGAACGGAAGATGCGGTCGATCGCCGAGCCGATGACGGTCGAGCGAATGTGCCCGATGTGCATCTGCTTGGCCGCATTGGGCGAGGAGTAGTCGATGACCACCGTCTTGCCCGCGCCACTCTGAGGGATGTTGAGATGCTTTGAAGTCGAGAGAGTTGAGAGCTCGGCGTTGAGCCAGGCGGAGCCGACCGTGAGGTTGAGGAAGCCGGGACCCGCGATCTCGACTTTTTCGAAACAGTCGGACCCCTTCAGTTGCTCGGCGACCTTCGTGCCGATCTCACGCGGATTCGCCTTCAATTTCTTCGCGAGCTTGAGCGCGTCATTGCACTGGTAGTCACCGAACTTCGGATCCGTCGCGGGCAATACGCGGACGAACGAAAAATCTTCACCGGGAAACGCGCTCTCAAACGCCTGTTTTACAATATCAGTTAAGTTCATGTTCAATTTTCCTTTTCCTTTTTCCCTTTTCCTTTTTCCTTATCCCCTCACCCTTCCCCCACCTCAAGACAAGGATTCACATCAAGCGACATCGCGTCCTTCTCATGATTCCGGCGATAGTAGGCGAGCGCGGCAATCATCGCGCCATTATCTCCGCAATACTTCGGCTTCGCCATAAGAATCGGCACTCCCGCTTCCGCGGCGACTTCACCGAGCACTTCACGAAGTCGCGAATTGAGCGAAACTCCACCCCCGACGATGAAGGCCTTGTAAGCGCGGCGCTTCAATGCCGTGCGCGTACGATCGGCGACTGCGCCCACGATCGCCTCCTGATACGACGCGACCACGCGCGGAATCTCGCCCGCCGCCGTCAGCGCCTCGGCTCCGCCCTGCTGCTGGACGTATCTCAAAAGCGAGGTCTTGAGTCCCGAAAAGCTTACGCACATGTCCGCAGGCAGTCCCGCGAGCGCGCTTACGCCTTCGCGTGGACGTCCCTTCGGAAACGGAACGAGCGTCTTCTTCCATCCTTCGCCCGCGCTTTCGCGATACTCACGCGATATCTTATCGACCTTGGGTCCGCCCGGATATCCAAGCCCGAGCAGTTTCGCGGCCTTGTCGAACGCCTCGCCCGCTGCATCATCGAGGGTAAGGCCGACAATCTCGTACTTTCCGTACTCGGCCATGTCGATCCAGTTGGTGTGTCCGCCAGAAATCGCCAACCCGAGCGCGGGCGCAAGCTTCACCGGGTCGAGACCCTTCTCCTCGTCACCCGCATCGCGCAGGAAAGGCGTGTGCAGATGGGCTTCGATGTGATTGATGCCGATGAGCGGAATCTTCATCGCGCTCGCCAGTCCCTTCGCCGCGTTGAGTCCGACGATCAGGGCGGGAGAAAGTCCGGGACCGTAAGTTACCGCCACCGCATCGGGCTTCTCGCGTCCCGTAGCCGCCTTGTACTTCAAAAGCGCATCGCCGATGACCTCGCCGATCTTCTCGACATGGGCGCGGGACGCGATTTCGGGAACCACTCCGCCGTAGGGAATGTGCAAGGGAATCTGGGTGTAGACCGTATTGGCCAATACCACCGATCCGTCTTTCACCACTGCCGCGGCCGTCTCGTCGCAGCTCGTTTCAATACCGAGAATGTCCATCTCAACTTACCAGAACTTCCACCACGGATTCTCCTTGGCCTTCACCCCGCCTTCGCGATAAAGCTCGCGAACCCGCGCCGTGCCCGCGGTTTCGGGATCTTGCACTGCCTCGCGGAAGCGGAACTCGAGGGCGTCCGGCAGCGACCAGAACTCGCTACGCACGAACTGATCCTGCGTGAGGCGGTGGAGAACCACGACTTCGCCGGACGGCATGATGCTGATCGCCGGCTTCTCAAGGCGGAGGATGGGGCCCAAATCGCGCGTCGCCCACCGCCGCTTTGATCCCCCGGTATCGCGGGCCGTGAGAAAGAGATGCTCGGAATGGTTGCGCGACCAGTAGACGAGCGTGAACTCGCGCTGCAAGGCCGTGCGATTCGAGAACAGCTGAGTTGCCCCACCGACCTTGACGCCTTCCACGATATCAAAAGCGCGCAGACGCCCTTCGTACCTTATGCCGCCATGCACCAGCACCGCACGCACAAGATACCGGCGCGGCTCCCAGAGCGAGTAATGGTCGCCGATGAAGGTCTCGAGCTTCTGTCCCTCGCTCGACTTCAAGCTGAAGCGCGCCACGACGGGACCTTTGGTGACACGCTGAAGCTGATGCATGTCGCTCGCCCTGAAGACCTCGATCAGCATCGCGTCCTCGCTGTTGGAATAGCCGACGGACACCTTCTCGTGCGAGGAATTTGCGACATCGACAACCGCCCGTATGCGCTCGCCAGCCACGAAATCATCACCCGAAAGCTTCAGGTCGACGGTGATTTCACTCGTCTCCGAGAAAAGCGAAAACGCCGCGGCCGAAACCGCGAGCGCAATCGCATGCTTCAGATATGATCTCGGAATCATTTCTGAGCGGCGAGGATCTCTTCATCGGGAATCGCGAGACCTCCGCCGAGCGCCTTGTAAAGCGAGATCAGATTCTGCGTGATCTGTCCGCGCGAAATGACGTACTGCTCTTCGAACTGCAGACGCGAACGCTGCGCATCGAGGACGTTGTTGAAGTCCTTGAGACCGTTCTTGTAGAGGTCCTTGGAAATCGTCACCGCATCCGTAGCCGCCTTGACCGCCGACGCGAGCGACTTGTAACGGTGATACTCCTGAGTGTAGGCGGCGTAGGCGTCACGCACCTCGCCACAGGCCTTGTCCACCGCCAGCTGATACCCGAGCGCGAGCTCGCGCGTCTTCGCTTCGGTCGCCTTCACGTTCGCATAGATCG
Source organism: Verrucomicrobia bacterium UBA1727 (assembly GCA_002315875.1). Lineage (GTDB taxonomy): Bacteria > Verrucomicrobiota > Kiritimatiellia > RFP12 > UBA1067 > UBA1067. The sequence goes on from DCIL01000070.1 coordinate 13,786, forward strand.
CGCCGCCCTGGAAGATCGGCCAGCTGACGGACGGACCGATGGACGCGAAGAAGGAATCGTAATTGAAGAAGCTCTTGTTGTTCTTCGCCTCCCAGCCGATGCTGCTGTTGAGGAAGAGTTTCGGATACCACATCGCCTTGGCGACACCGATGCGGGCGACCTGGGCGGCGAGCGCACGCTCGGCCGCACGCACGTCGGGACGCGCACGCAGCATGTCGACCTTGAAGTCGGAAAGCTTCTGCGGAGCGAGCAGCCAGTCGCGGCGAATCTTCATCGGAGCGAGCTGGGCCTCGAGTTCGCCAGGCGTCCGCCCGGCCAGAATCGCAATCGAATTCTTCAGCACCTGTTCCTGCGCGAGTAGCTGCGGAATCGCCGCGCGCGTCTGCTCGACCACATAGGCGCACTGATTCACCGCGAGCTCGTCACCGATGCCGGAATCAAGACGCGACTTGAGGATGTCGTAGGTCTCGGACTGCAGAACGAGGTTGGTGCGCGCCACATCGAGACGCATCTGCGTCGTGCGCAGGCTTACGTACTGCTGACCGAGGAGCGCAGTGAGCTGCACCCAGGCATTGGCAACGTTCCACCCTTCCGACTGCGCCTGCGCGAGCGCGGACTCAGCAAGACGACGGTTGCCGCCGAAGATGTCGATCTCCCACTTGCCGTCAAGCGCGAGATTGCCGACGTTGTAATTGTAACCGGTCTTCTGACCCGACCCGCTGCGGGTGTGGGGATTCGCCCAGTAACGGGACCACATGCCGTCCACCGCGAACTTGGGCAGGAACGCCGCATAGGAGCCCAAAAGCTCGTAATTGGCCTTCTCAAGCCGCGCGATCGCCTGCAGGTAGCTCAGATTGTTCGTGACCGAGCTTTCAACGAGATCGACGAGCACCGGATCTTCAAAGCGAAGCCACCAGCGCTCCAGCGACTTCGCGGAAATGACGACGCGCTCGTCGGCATTGGACGCGGCCGGACGGTATTCGCAAGTCGCCGTAAGATTCGAGGACGGAGCACCCGCGTCAGGAAGCGCCGCGTTCTTCATATCAAGCTCAACGCCATCATAGTCAGGCCCCACCGAGGGAAGCCACGCACAGCCGACCGCAACCGCGGAAATGGCCAGAACCAGCGATTTATCAAACCTATTCATACCGATGTGTCTCCTATTCTGTTATTCTAAATGATCATTCGCCCTTCACGAACCAGGCCTTGATACGCTCTCGCCAGGTCTGGAAAAGCGCATAAAGTCCAGGCACCAATAGTATACCAAATCCAACGGACGCGAACATCCCCCAAAATTCGGTCGTACCGAGATGGTTGCGGCTCGTCGCACCCGCACCCGTGGCAATCATCATCGGCAGCGTGCCCAAGAGCGTGGTGAGCGCCGTCATCAATAGCGCCCTCAGACGCTCGCCCGCGGCAAGTCCCGCCGACTCGACGATGGGCAGGCCCTCGATCTCGTGCTTGTCCTTGGCGAACTCGACAATCAGAATCGCGTTCTTCGAGGCAAGTCCGATCAAGAGGACGAGGCCGAGCTGGGCGTAGATGGACAGCGGATACGGCTGGCCGGTCATGAAAATACCCCACCACTTCATGCCGGTGAGCGCACCCCAGACGGCCACGAAGATCGAAAGCATCACGGGCAGCGGAATGGTCCACGACTCGTACTGCGCGACGAGGAAGAGGTAACCGAAGAGAATCGCGAGCGCGATGAGCGGCGCCGCGGTGCCTTCGTTGCGCTTCTCCTGGAACGAAAGCGCGACCCAGTCGAAGCCGAAGTCGGACGGCAACTCGCGGCGGAGAAGCTCCTCTACATCCTTCATGAGCTGTCCCGTGGCGACACCCGGCATCGGCAGAATCTGCACACCCGAAGCGACGTACTTGTCGCGGGTCATGATGATGCGGGGACCAAGCTCGCGAACGATTGTGCCGAGCGAACCGATCGGCACCATCGCCCCGGTGTTGCTGCGCACGTAGAGCCGCTCGACCGCCTCGGGGGTTGCGCGTCCGCTCCAGTCCGCCTGCACGGTCACGCGGTTCACCTGAGTGCCGAGGTTGACGTCGTTCACGTACCGCGAACCGAGATAGTTCTGAAGCGTTGTGTAAACCGTACCGACCGGAACGTTCAGCATCTCGGCTTTCACGCGGTCAAGCAGGAAGCGAAGGTGCGGAGTATCGGCGCTGAAGCCGGTGAAGGCGGCCATGATCGAGGGATTCTTCTGCTTGTCGTTGAGAATCGACAGAATCTTCTGCGTGACCTGATGAAGCCGCATCGGATCGGCCGTGCCCTTGTCCTGAATGTTGACGGCGACACCGTTGACGAGACCGACGCCAGGAATCGCAGGCGGCGCGAACGGCGTCCACTTCGCCTCGGGGATTCCGTTGAGGACCTGCTGGATCTTCTGCAACAACACGAGCACATGCTGATCGCGGCGCTTGCGCTTGTGCCAGGGCGTGAGGTCGATGATCATCGTCACCTGGTTCTCGCCCTGTCCGCCGATCATGCCGAAACCGGTGATGGTAAGGACGTTGTTGATCTCCGGAATCTCACCGAGGAGCTTCGCCGCCCGAAGCGAAACATCGCGCGTACGATCGCGGGTCGAACCTTCGGGGAGCGTACCCTGGCAGAGCACGACGCGCTGGTCTTCGTCCGGCAGGAACGAGGTCTGCGAGCTCATGAACGAATCGACCGTAAGGAGAATCGTCAGCACGAGCAGCATCAGCGTGAGGAAGATGCGGCTGGCGAGCCACTTCGCGCAGGTGACGAAGAACGCCTTGAAGCCATTGATGAGCGAGTTGAACCACGCGAAGGGTCCGTGTTGGAACGGACGCGCCTCGCGCAGGATGAGCGAGCAGAGCGCCGGCGCGAGCGTGAGCGCGCAAAGGGTCGAGAAGCAGACCGCGGCAGAAAGCGTCACCGAGAACTGCTGGTA
>DCIL01000070.1:16745-16867 GCA_002315875.1 Verrucomicrobia bacterium UBA1727
TGAAGCCGACCGGCACGAAGATGCCGAGCAACACGAGCGTGGTCGCGATGACGGCGCTCGTCACGTCCCTCATCGCCTGGATCGTCGCCTCCTTGGCGTTGAGTCCGCGCGTCTCGATGAGG
>DCIL01000070.1:16900-17080 GCA_002315875.1 Verrucomicrobia bacterium UBA1727
CGATGAGGAACTGCACGCGCTCGACCACGACGATGCAGTCATCGACGACGACGCCGATCGAGAGGACGAGTCCGAACAAGGTCAGGATGTTGATCGAATAGCCGAGCAGCGCCATGACGATGAAGGTCGAGCAGAGCGAGACGGGAATCGTAAGACACGGAATGAGCGTCGCGCGCCAGT
>DCIL01000070.1:17107-35732 GCA_002315875.1 Verrucomicrobia bacterium UBA1727
CCTGCAGGAAGAGGTAGCAGACGAAGACGACGAGCGCGAAGGTGATGAGCAGCGTGTAGACGATCTCCTCGATGCAGACACGCACGTATTCGGTGGCATCGTAGGGAATCGTGTAGACGAGATCGTCCGGAAACGACTTCGCGAGCTTGTCCATCTCGCGATAGACCTCGTTCACCGCGGCAATCGCGTTCGCGCCCGGCTTCTGCTGAAGCACGATCTGAATCGCCGACTCGCCGTTGAGCTGTCCCGTGAACATGTAGTTCTGCTCGCCGATCTCGGTGCGCGCGACGTCCTTGAGCTTCACGACACCGCCGTTCCGATCGCGGCGGACGATGATCTCGTCGAATTCCTTCGGCGTCATGAGCCGTCCCTTCGCCAGCAGCGTGTAGTTCCAGTAGCTGTGGCTGCCGACGGGCGAAGCGCCGACCGCGCCGAGCGAGGCCTGCACGTTCTGCCGCGACACCGCGGCGATGACTTCTTCCGAGTTGATGCCCTGCGCCGCGAGACGGGCGGGATCAAGCCAGATGCGCATCGAGAGCTTAGGACCGTATACCGTACATTCACCGACGCCCGAGCAGCGGAGCAACACCGGCTGGATGATGCCGTAGCAGTAGTCCGAGAGCTGAAGACGCGAATAGGTGCCCTTCGGGGACTTGATCGTCATCGCACAAAGCGTATCCTCCGCCTGCGCGCGGATGCGTCCGCCGAGCTGCTGCACCTCAAGCGGCAGCTTCGCCTTCGCCTGATCGATGCGGTTCTGCACCTTGACCATGTCGATGTCGCGGTTCGATTCGACCTCGAAGGACACGGTGAGCTGATAGACGCCGCTGTCCATGCACTGGCCGACCATGTAAAGCATGTCATCGACGCCGTTCACCTCGTCCTCGATCGGCATCGCCACGGACTTCAGTACCTCGCGGGCATTCGCGCCGGGATACGTGTACATCGCCTGAATGGAAGGCGGCGTAAGACGCGGATACTGCGAGACCGGCAGTTTCCAGATCGCCATAGCACCCGCCATCGTCAGCACGATCGCAATGACCATCGCGAAGCGGGGACGCTCCACGAAGATCCTCGAAAACGTCTTTATCTGATCTATACTCGCTCTAATACCAAGTTTCATATTCTCATTCCTTAATCGGCGGCACGTGACCAGGATTGATATCCTCATTGCTCGTCGGCTCGACAAACGTGACCTTCATACCAGTGCCGAGCTTGCCGATGCCGGAGAGGACGACCTGCTCCTTGCCGCTGAGTCCGGACACGATCGGCGTCCAGCCATTGTACGTCTCCTTCGTCTCGACGATGCGCTGTTCGACGGTCATATCCTCCTTGACGATCCACACCGCACGGCTACCGCCGGCAAGATCGAGCACGCACTGCTGAGGCACGCAGAGGAACTTCGGCGGATTCTTGTAATCGGTAAGGAGATTCACATATTCGTTCGGAATGAGCAGACGATCGGGATTGGCGAACTTAAGGCGCATGATGATCGTTGCCGTCTCCTTCGACATCACGTTGTCGTCGAAGTCCTCTTCTCCGGGAAGCTTGTATTCCTCTCCGTTCGGCAGCATAAGCCGCATGCGGAGCGCGTCCGCCTTGCCCTTGCGCTTCGCCTCGTGCATCTCGGTGAAGGCGCGGTCCGTCATCGGGAACGTGACACGGATGGGATCGACCTGGACGATGTGCGCGAGCGCGACCGACGAGGGCGAGACGAGATCGCCGACATGGACCGCTGTCTTGCCGATCTTACCGGAAATCGGAGCGATGACCTTCGCCTTCTTGCAATTGTACTCGGCCACCACGAGATTGGCCTTCGCCTGCATGACCACCGCCTCCGCACGCTCGGCCGCCGCCTCGGCGTTGTCGCGCTCGAGCTGGGTGATGCCGCGCTCATCGGCGCTCTTCATACGATCATAGTAACGCTTGGCACGGCGGGCTTCGGTCTCCGCGGCATTGAGGTCGGCCTTGGCCTGTCCCACGATTGCCTGATACTTCTCGTCATCGAGAAGATACAGCGTCTGCCCTTCTTTGACGAGATCGCCTTCCTTGAAGAGAATCGCCTTGATGTAGCCGTCCACCTGGGGACGCAAATCGACCTCGGCCATCGCCTCGACGTGGGCGACGTACTTCTCGGGAAGATTGATCTCCGTCATGATCGCATTGGTGACGGCAACCGTGATCGCGCCGGACTTCGCCGCCGCCATCTCGGCCATCTTCGTAGCCATCATCTTCTTCACGTACTGCGCATACATTCCGCTCGCGAGCCAGCCGAGAACTGCCGCCACGGCGAAAAACACGACCGCGCCAATTACCTTACCCATTGTTCCACCTTTTCCGTTACTCATTTTTATTCTTTCCTTAATTTAGTTCGTTATCAAATATGTTTGAGAAGTAAACATTCATAGACGAGATGTCCTTTCTTCAACTTCAACTTTCACCTTCAACTAAAACCCTTTTTCCCTTTTCCTTTTTCCTTTTTCCTTTTTCCTTTTTCCTTATCCTCTCACCGCCTCCCACATCGCCGCATACATATGCTCCAGCGCCGAGCGCATGTCACATTTGAGGAAGTTGTCGATCTTCGCCTGAACGATACCGTCCCAAACCGCAATCGCCACCGTCGAGACCTCTTCAGAATTCACATCCTTGCGCACAATCCCCTTCTTCTGTCCATTCTCGATCGCCTGCTTGAACGCCTGGCGCGGACCAAAGGTGACGTCGGTCATGAGATTTTTGCGGACGGCATCCATCGAAGCGTCGGTCCACCGGATCTGACACTTCATCAGCAGGAAAAACTCCGCAACCTTGGGATCACTCACCACTAACTCGGCGTTCTTCACCATCATCTCCGCAACTAACGGAAATGTCAATTCCCCTTCGGGCAACAGCTCGTCCACCTGCTCGCGGAAGCGCTCCATCGCCAGTCGAACGAGCTCAACGAGCAACGCCTCTTTAGAAGCGAAATACCAGTAGACCGCGCCCTTCGTCATCTTCAGACGAGCGGCGATGTCATTGAAGGTGGTATGCTCATACCCCTTCTTCGCAAACAGCGAGAGCGCACTTCTCAGTATGCTCTTACGCGTCTTTTCAGCATCGTCTTTTGTCTTCCTGGCCATAGTATCCCCAAAACAGGCGCGTATTATACATACTTTCGGGTAGGTATGTCAAGCGCATGGAACTCAAACAAAGCCGAGGACGCCGCATTCGGGGCCGACGAGGTAGGATTTCTCTATGGCCTGATGGACGTAGGCCTTGGCGCCGCGGACGGCAGAGTGGATATCATGACCAAGCGCCAGCTCGGCGGCCAGCGCGGCCGCGAGCGAACAGCCAGTGCCGTGGGTCGATATCGGCTTTTTCACCCAGGCGGCCTCAAACCGCTCAATACCGCAGTCGCTCGCCAGCACATCCACTGCCGCGGCATTATCGCCGTGTCCGCCCTTCACGAGCACCGCACAGCCAAATCGATCGCGGAGCTTAACGGCCAATTCTTCGGCGCGATCGGCGGACGAAGAGCGTCCCGACCCCGCCTCGCCCGCCAGCACTTCAGCCTCGGGCAGATTCGGCGTGATCAGCGTCGCGAGCGGCACGAGACGCCGGACGATCATCTCGAGCGCCTCTTCCGAAACGAGTCGCGCACCGCTCGTTGCGATCATCACCGGATCTATCACCTTGGCGATGTTCGGATACGAGGCGAGACAGCCGGCAATGATGCTGATGGACATCGCGTCAGAAATCATACCGGTCTTGAGCGCCTTGATATTGTAAACGCCCAGCACCGCATCGAGTTGCGCCTCGACAAACGATGGCGGCACGTTGTGAATCGCCGAGACGCCGAACGGATTCTGGGCGGTGAGCGCTGAAAACACCGTGCAACCGTGGAGACCGTAGGAATGAAAGGCGCGGAGATCCGCCTGGACCCCGGCATTGCCGCCGCTATCAGAGCCGGCGATCGTCAAACAACATGGAGAAATTTCTTGCGACATCATAAGGTTCCTGAGATTTTGAAAAAGCACTAACGACAGCGAGGCCACCGACCCCGGACGAAAGGACCTCGGCCGCATTCGCGAGCGTAATGCCGCCGATGGCAACCGTCGCGAGACCGAGATGCTCGAGTACGAGCGCGCGCGTACCGTCAACCCCGAGCGCCTCGCTCGCGTCCGCCTTGGTCTTGCGCGCATCGAAGACAGGTCCAATCCCAAGGCAGTCGGCACCGACGTGGGATTGTCCCGACGCGGTGATCGAAAGTCCGATCTCGCAACGCCGACCGACAATCTCCCGCACCTTCGCAACCGGCATGTCCGACTGACCGACATGCACGCCTTCCGATCCGATTGCCGCGGCAAGCTCGGCATGATTGTTGACGATGAGCGGAATGCCGCGGGGCTTGAGCGCATCCTGCAGCGCACGGGCGCGGCGATATAGCCCCTCGTTATCGCTTTCGGTGTCGCGGTACTGTACTGACGTCACCCCGCCTTCGACCGCGGCAACTACGTTATCGAGCCAATTGCCCGAATAGCGCGACGGATCGTCCGTCACCAGATACAACCGATAGTCAATCATTTTCCAACCGAAGTTTTCGTCACTACTCGCACATTGTCGGTGAAATTGGTCGCGATCCGCGGCAGCGTATTGCGCGGCGTAGTAAGCCCCTCGACAAGCACATCCTTGACCGTGGAGATTTGATTGCCACAGACCCGGACCGGATTTCTCGAATCAATGCAAATGTTGCGGAACGTCATGTGTCCGAAATCCTTGAGCGTGACCCCATTGCGGATCGTAGCGCTGATCGGAAATCCGCGGCAGCTGATGTTCCAGTCCTCGAAAAGAATATCCTTCGTCCGTATGGACCCCTTGTCGCCGGGCTTGAGGTACTGCGGCTCCTGGTCGCAATAGATGGCGTTGTTGCCCTCGAACTTCATGTTCTTGAAGACGGCGTTGCGGATGAGGTCATCAGACGGACAGCCGATGCGCACGCCCTGACAGGCGCTGTTGAGATAGCAGTTCGATACGACGACGTTCTCGGTCACGACCTCGCGATCTGCGTCCGCGGCATAGCGAATCGCCCTGAGAACGATACAATCGTCTCCCGTCTTGAAATACGAGTCGCCGACACGGACGTTCCGACACGCATCGAAATCAATGCCGTCCGAATTGATGATCTTCTGTACCGCCACGACACGGATGCGCGAAGCGACGATGTCCTCGCAATGCCTGAGCCACATCGTCCACACCGGCGAATCCTTGAACGTCGTGTCCTCGAAGCGGATCCCCTTGCAGTTCATGAAGACGACCATGCGCGGACGCATACAGGACGGCTTCGCCCAGAAATACCCCCAAAGGACGGTGCTCTGATCGAAGAACTTCGTACCCTGTCCGTCAATCACCCCCTTGCCGGTGATGGCGATGTTAGTCGCGTTCTCGGCATAGATGAACGCCTTGCGCGTCACGGTGTTCGAGTGGTTGTTCGAATAGGAATAGACGTTGTGCAATGGAATGGCATCATCGTAATCTTCGGACTTCTCACCGCCCAGCAGCACCGCACCTTCTTCGAGATGAAGCTCGACTCCGCTTTTCAGATACAGCGTGCCGCACGGATGCACCCCCTTGCCGATAACCACGCGCCCGCCACCGTTGGCAGACACGCGGTCGATCTCGTCCTGAATCCGCTTGGTTTCCGTCTTCCGCACATTCGCACCCGCCCCGAAGAGCACGACCGGACCGAGAAGGCCGGCGGGACGCAGCGGCTCGTCCGCCTTGAACGCCCAGTGGAAGTTGGACCAGGTGGTAACACCGTTTTCGCCGCGCTCCTTGCGATCGAGCACCCATTGCGGAAAATCGCATTTTCCAAGCTTCTCCCTGCCCTTCTCCTTGCGGATGATCGCATCTCCGATAAGCCGGTTGGGCCAAGTGTTCACAACCTCGACACCGAGGCGAACGCTCTTCGATTCAACCTTGAACTGGACACGATAGGGCTTGCACCAAAGCGTAGTCACGCGCTTGCCATCAACATAGACAGTGGCGACATCATGAACCTCGCCAAGATCGAGCGTGACCTCACGACCGACCGCATCGGAAAGATCGATTGTCTTCTCGTAGAGGGCGCGTCCCGAGAAATACTTCAGCTTCGTATCGGATGACTCGCTCCAGCTCACGAGCTTCGCCATGGAGAGCGGAGCGGACGGCGCCTCGTTGCCCTTAAAGGATACGATGGTCCAATCGGACGAGATATCGGTGGAGGATCCGCAATCGGCGGCCAAGCGTCCTTCCGTGTCCCCCACGCCGAAAACCACGAAGGCACTGCCGTACGCATCGAGCGAAAGCGTTCCGTCGAAGGGACGCACAGCGCCGCTCACCGCATCGAAGATCGCCCCCTGTCCATCGGCCTCGAAACGAACTTTGCCGCGGAACGGCTTCTTCTGATTATTACGGACGAAGAAAATCTTGCCGCCATTCTCGAGCTTGCGCCGGATGGCCATGAGCTGGCCCTCCGCATTGCAACACGGCGCGACTCCAAAGCCGCGGAGCGCCTTAGGTAGATCGTTCTCGTTACGGACGAGTCCACCGTCCCAAAGCTCGCCGACGAGCCGCTTCCATTCGGAAGGATCGTCCAGGTGCGTGGGCGTGTCGGTGGGACGTCCCCCGGCGATGCGCGCGCCGCCCTTCGCGAGCGCGGCGATCTTGCGGAGTTCGGCAACGCTCAGACAGCTGTTGCGTCCGATGAAGAGGACGGGATACGAATTGCTGAGTCCACGAACCGCCACCTCGTGTCCGCGATTCTCAAGCCGCATCAGATTGACGGTAGCGCAGAAGTCAAAGGAATAGCCAGCGGCAACCACGTCCTGATGATCACCGGTTTCGGCCATGCAACCCTCACCGCGGAGAACGAGCACGTCCGCCTCGGGAGCGCCGGACTGCAATAGCGCCTGTCCGCGCTTCAAGTAATCGGTCCACGCACTCGCCTCCGGCCACCAGGTCGTGTAGCGGTTTAACTGGCTGCCGTGACGCTGGAGCGAAAGCCCGGGCTTGACGTCCCACGGTTGATGGAGATAGCTGTGGACGGTGAAGCGATTGATGCCCTGCATCCAGCGATAGTCGCCGAGACGACGAAGCTGCGCCGGTGTCATCTGCCAGCGCCCTTCCTTCTCTCCGGATGTGAACGACTCGGACGAAGCGATGCGCCGTCCGTTCAGATGGGCGATCGAGGAGATCACGCGCGAAATGCCGCCGTACTCGCCGCCGCACGGATCCGTGTGGAAATACCAGTATTCGCCTTCCGGCTCATCAGCCTTCGATCCCGCATCCATGACGTCGAAAGGTCCGCCATAGGCCTGGGTGCTGGACACGATTCCCGCCTTGCGGCAAAGTTCCGCAAAGCGCGCATAATAGTTTTCGCAGATAAGATTGCTGACGACGCGCTGCAGATCGTAGAGCACCTTCGCAGTGGTATCGGCGCTATCGATCACATAGCCGGCGTAAATCGGCAGGAATGTCTTAAGCGAATAGCCGCGGTCGCGCTGAAACTCGTCCGCAAAGCCCTCGGTCCAGTTCTGCCCGCTCACCTCCCAACTGTCGATGAGCATGTAATCGAGAGTGCCCTTCGCATGCGGAAGCGCCAGCAGCTTCGCGGGCATCGCCTGCCAATGCGCGTCAATGCCCTTCTTCGAAAGCTTGTCACACTCAAGTCCGCTCAAGGTCGAAGGCGCACAGGTCTTGCCGGACGAGGTGTAGCCGAGACGCAGCACCCGCCAGACGCGTCCGTCGGTGCGCACCGGCGCCACCCAGTCGAGATTGCCCTCCGCATCGGTCTTGGCGGTAAGATCGATCAGGTCCTCGAGAGCAATCCCCTTCGCAGCCGGATTGGACGGCTTCACATAGCGGACGTCACGGTCGGAGGCGCTGGTGCGGATGTCGGACGAGGCATACATCGGCGCGGTGTCGAAGGCAACCGAAGTGAGAATGATGTCACGGAACTTTCCGCCCTGCCATTCGGGAACTTCATTGGCGAAGAAGCGAATGCGGATCTTCTTCACGGACGATGCCGCCTTGAGCGCAAGCGTCTTGGGTGCGTTCGGCGGATTCATGATGAAATGATGCTCGACTCGTCCGAGCTCCGTCCACTTCGCACCGTCCTGAGATCCCTCGACCACCGCCAGCGTGTTGACGTTACCCTCTTGGAACGCCAGCGTCGCCGCAGTCGGACGAAACGCCTCGGCGAAGTCCCACTCGATCGCATAACCGTCTTTGGGATCGGACGCAAGCGGTATGGTGTGCTTGAGCTCGACCGAACATTTTGCCGCGGGCACAGGATCAATCGGAAACGCGACGGTGGCGATGTCGCGATAGAAGCCGCGATTCGTCCGCGGCTGCGGAAGAAGTCCCGCCGCCTCGCCGCCCTTCAGATCCTTGACGGACGACACCACGATCTTCATAGAATTCTCGGGCGTGATCCAAGGTCCGCCGGACGACGACCAGCCGGGACAGTTATGAACTCCGAGCGTAATGCCACAACGCTTCGCCTCGCTGAGCGCAAAGTCAAAGATCGAAAGCCATTCCTCGGACATCATCTTGACCTTGATCGGCGATTGCATCATCTGCGGCACGATCACGATCGCGCGGCGGAAGCCGGCCGCGGCAATCGCCTCGATGTCCTTGGTGAGCGCCTCGCGGGTGACACCATCGCCGTTCCAGTGAAACCAGACCTGCGGCCAGGCGTCCCGCGGCGGATTCATGAAGGCGGATTTAACTTCTTCCACTTTCTCCGTCACATACACGAGTTGTCCGCGAAAGAGCTTCATTCTGGGCTCGACGAAGCTTTCAAGCGAAGTCGCGTCGCCGTTGCAGATGCACTTGAAGCAATAACCGCGCGCGCACTTCACCTCGTAGACGCCGTCGTAGTACGGACAGAGATTGCCGGCCTTGTCCACTGCGGTTACGGTCGTGAACACGTACGGACCGAAGGTGCGGCTCTCCTCCTTGAAACGATCGAACGCGCCTGCCGTCCTGAGGACATCCTCGCCGATGCGCTTTCCGGACTTGTCATAGGCGATGACCTTGAGCTCGCCCGGTGCGTAGACGACATTGTTCCAACGAAGACGATAACGGTCGAGACGCGAAGCGGGATTCTTCTTCACCCGTCCGAGCGACTTGCCGTTCAGAAAGAGCTCGCCCTCCACGCCGTCCGTATAGACATACACCGGCGTGACCTTGCCCTCGCGCCCCGGAAAGTTCCAGTAGGCGGGACAGATCTTGACCGTGTGCTCCTTCTCGTTCCAGCGCGAACGGTAGAGATAGAAACGGTCTTTGGGAAGTCCCGCCAGATCGATCGCACCGAAATAACTCGAGCGGCTCGGCCAGTAGGTGTCGTACGGCGTCGGCTCGCCGAGATAGTCAAAACCGGTCCAGATGAACTCACCGATCGTCCACGGATGATCATCCTGCATCGCCCAGTCGTCGTCCGGCAGATTGGACCAGACACAGCACTCGGTGTCATAGCCGCTGCACTGTCCGTCATCATAGGCGCGGCACTTCGCATTCTCGTCAATCGGGAACTTGTAAATGCCGCGACTCGATACGGTGGACGCCGTCTCGGCTCCGAGCATCGGCTTCTTCGGATCAACCGCGTGAATCGCTTCGTAAAACGGCAGCCGATAGGTGACCGCGGGAATCTCCATCGCCGCGATCACTCCGGACTTGATCGCGTGCGGCATCCAGCTCGCGCCCTGAGTGACGAGACGCGTCTTCTCGCCGTCAAGCGAATGGATGAAGTCCTGCATCTGCCGCGTAAGTTCCGCACCGCGCGGCTTGGTCTGATCGGTGACCTCGTTGCCGATGGACCACATGACGACGGACGGATGATTCCTCGCCATCCTGACGAGCGCTTCGAGGTCTCGCCTCCACCAATCGGCGAAGAAGAGATTGTAGCCGTTCTTCACCTTCGCCATCTCCCAGGCATCGAACGATTCCGCCATCACCATCATGCCCATCTCATCGCAGATGTCGAGCTGCCGCGGCGCAGGGATGTTGTGCGAAGTACGAATCGAATCGCAGCCCATCTCCTTGAGGAGCGTGACCTGGCGACGGAAGGCCCACTCGTCAAACGCCGCGCCGAACGGTCCGAGATCGTGATGAAGGCAAACCCCCTTGAACTTGCGCTTCACACCGTTGAGCTTGAAGAAGTCCGCCCCGTATTCGATCGTGCGCACGCCATAGCGGATGCCTTCTGGTTCGAGCGTGTAGAGATGGGGCGTCTCCGGGGTCCAGAGCTTCGGATTGTCAATGGTGAACGTGCGCGTGCCGGCGGACGAAACAACGCGCATGAACGCGCGATTCCCCTCGATGCGGTCGGTAACGATCTGCACGTCTTCGGGACGCACCTTCTCGTTCCACTTGAGTTCGACTTCACGATAGATGCCGGCACCAGGATACCAGCGGCTCGACTCCTCGCGATTCGTGACCTTGACGAGCAACTCCTTCTCTCCCTCGAACTTCTTGAGCTCGACCGAAAAAGGAGCGTAGCCGTTTTTCCATCCGCCGATCCGTTCACCGCCGAGAAAGACCTTCGGCTCGCTCATGACGCCATGGAAATACAGCCGCGCGTTCGTCGCCCCCGCTGGCCAGGCGAGCTTGCGCCGATATTCGCCACTGCCGATCCACGGCAGCGAACCGGTGCGTCCGGTCTTCTCGGTCGCCTTCTTCTCCTGGTTTTCCTTGATCCGAATTACCTGCTTGTCGATGTCCTTGTCAAAAGGTCCGGCAATCGCCCAATCGTGCGGAACGGTCACGCGCTTCCACGCGCTCTCTCCGCGGCGGAATTCCCAATCCACGAGTTTCACCGACTCCGCAGGTACGACACCCGCCGCGATCAGTCCTGCCAACAGCACTATTTTCTTCATATCCATACCTTCTTTCAAGAATCAATGAAAATCGTCTTAACACCAAATCGCTTCTGAACGGCGGGCATCAGCGCCTTGACGCCGAAGGTCTCGGTCTCGTAGTGTCCCGCGAGAATCATCTTCGCTCCCGCATTCTCCGCGGCAATCTGCTCTCCCCAGTCCGCCTCGCCCGTGACATAAAGCTCGCAGCCAAGCTCCTTCGCCTCTTCGGCAAACGATCCCGCCCCGCCGGAGCACACGCCGACCTTCACTCCCTGAGCGTTCTCACCGATGACCCCGATGACATTGCCGTGATAGGAGAACGCACGGCGCAGCTTCTTGAGTCCGAGATAGCGCGCGAGATTGAAATTGTTTCCGTACTTCTCGTTCGCATCGAGCGGAAGATGCGAGGCGTAGACCGCAAGGCCCGAATCCATCGCCGCCTTGATGACGTTGTAGACGCCGCCGGAAATGCGGCGTATGCCACCGCCCCAGGAGATACCGTGATGGACGACGAGCATCTGAGCACCGGACGCTGCCGCGGCGCGGACGCTTTTCGCGCTTGCATCGACGGCGAAGGCAACCGTCGTCACCTTGCGTCCGTCCCCCGAGATCTGCACGCCGTTATTGGAGACATCGTCAAATTCACCGACCTTGAGTTCGCGATCGAGCCAGGCCGCAACCGCGGCAACCGTAGTTTTCTTATTTGCGTTTTTCATTGTCCCCATTTCTCCGTGTCTCGATATCAACGCTGCCGTCAACGAGCAGCGCACAAAGCTTGAAGGCGATCGGTGCGGTGGGACGCTTCTCGTCCGCCACCACCTCCATCTCAACCCGATGACGCCCTATCTTGCCGCGATGGACGATTACCGACGGAGTATACCACCAGTCGTTGTTGCCGAAGGCGGACGAATGCTCCTTGCACTCAACGCCATCGACCGTGACCTTGATTGCGCCGGAATACTTCTTTCCGCGCGAATGAACAAGTCCGATGATGGAGCCCTCGCACTCAAAGGAGAGACGCGCACCGGCATTGGTCGCAAAAAGTCCTTCTCCCCAGTAGGATTCGCTGGCTGGAGCAAAACCCTTCGACTCTGCGAGCTTCACAGACGCGAAAGGAACGAGCGAGCCGCGCTCGAACGGCTTCGTGATCACAACCTCCGGCACGGACGGCTTCGAATCACGATCCAAGCGGTAACGGCGAAGCGAATCGCGCACGAAGAGGTTGAGCAACTCGCCTGTGAGCGCATGACCAAAAGTATTCGGATGCACTCCGTCATATCCGATGCTATTCCACTTCCACTGACCTGTCCGAATGCGCGGCATAACCGCATCACGATAGCTGACGAACGGAACCTTATAGTTGCGTGCAACCTTGAGGTGCGCCTCCTGCGCGCTCGAACCGTTCGACGAACACATGCCGAGCATCATCACGCTCGCCCCTTCGCGCATGGCATGACGCACGACTCCCTGCATCGTCTCGGCGGCGGTTGACGATCCGTTGTCGTTGACAGAATATTCGAAGACGATGAGATCGGGCTTGAAAGGCGAAACCTCGCCGGAATAGCGGAAAGCTCCGATGTCGCTGCCGGTCGCGCCAATGCCGAAATTGGCGAACTTGAAATTGCCCTTCGGGAAAAGCTCGCGCCATCCGCGATTGAAGACATCACCCCAACGCGAATTGCCGGACGAAGCACCCGCGCCTTCGGTTATCGATCCGCCCATCACCGCGATGCGCACCTCCTCGCCGCGCTCGACCTTGTCAAAGACACGCCTGAGTCCACGCTCGTCCCCTACATTCGCCACTGCGTCCGCATAGACGGACAACGCCTCACGAACGCCGATTCTTCCGAGGAAGGCGCCAACCTGGTCGAGTACCTCGACCGAAGGCGCGGGAATCGTGCCGTCGGGCTTCGGACCGACGTTCAGCAGCAGGTTGCCGCGATCGCGCGCGCAGCTGAGCAGCATGTCGATCACCGATTCGGGACGCTTCCAGTTCTTGTCATTGGCATTATAACCCCAGTTCTCGTTAAGCGTCATACACGCCTCCCACGGCACTCCGTCCGTCGGACGAATCTCCTGCTCGCAGGTACGCACATCATACGGCTTTCCCATTCGGTCGTTCCAGATGGTGTTCGGGTATTTCCGGCGCAACTCGGCGAGCAACGAATCGCCCTCGAGTCCACCCGGCAGGCATCCGTCCCACCAAAGGTAATCGGGCGCGCCATACTTCGTCAGCAATTCTTCGAGTTCCGCCTTGTAGTAAGCGACGAAGCTCTTCCGCGACGCCTCGTCCTTCCAGTTCTCGTAACTCGGCCAGCCGCGCACCTTGTAGCCGGCATAGTCGGGATGACTCCAGTTCGCAGGCGAATAGTAGAACCCGACTTTGATGCCATTCTCGCGCAACGCCTTCACAAGTTCTCCAAGAATGTCGCGTTTCGGTCCGCGCCGCATGCAGTTGAAGGGATTGACCTTCGAATCCCACATCGCATAACCGTCGTGATGGCGAGTAGTGAAGACGACATACTTCATATTCCAGCGCTTCACCTTCTCCACCCAGTCCTTCGCATCGAATTTCTCGGCCTTGAACTGGTCCGCAAACTGAGCGTACTTCTCGGGATCGATCTGAGAGGAGTTCAGATACCATTCACCCGAAGCGGGCACCGAATAGCATCCCCAATGGACGAAAAGTCCATACTGGGCCTCACGAAACCAGAGCGAATCAGACCATGCCATGCCCCCGATGATACCAAACAACGTAGCTATCAAAAGTCTCATCTTCATAAGTTGAATTTTTATTTGCGTATTATATCATACTGCGGGGTTCATCCTTTGCGCTGACGGCCGGTTTCGACAGTCGCCGAGGCGATGATGAAGAGCGTGCCGAGCCATTGCAGAGAAGAGACCTCCTCGCCGATAAGAATGGTGCCGAGCCCCATGGCCACTACGGGAGCGAAATAGGCACTGACACTGATAATCGATATCGGCAGGTATTTCTGCGAGGCATTCCACGTCCAGAACGGCATCAGCGTCGAAACGAGTGCGAGCGTAACCATCAAAAGCCAGGCACGAAGATCCTGCGGCCAGACGGACGGCATGAACGGCAATACCACGGCGATCATACCCGCGCCGAGCAACATCGTCCAGGTCGTAAAGACGGACGATCCGAGCTTCTGCACGGAATCGCGTCCGCAAACGGTATAGACGCCCCAGGTCGCAGCCGCCAAGAGAATAAAGAAGTCCCCTAACGAATAGGCCTCGAGCGCAAATCCACGAACACTTATGATCTGAACGACGAGCAACGCTCCAAGAAGTCCGAAGAGAAGTCCGACAAGTTCTCCGACGGAAATCCGCCGCGTCACAACTGCCGCGACCGCAAAGATCATCAGCGGCGTCAGCGCATCGGCCATGGATGCGTTCGCGACACTGACGCGGGCGCATCCGAGAAAAACGCACCACGCCATCACCGAGGTGCCGACCGGCGCAAGCCAGAGCATCGTCAGCCAGTCCCGCCGCGTCGGCGCCATCAGCGCGGCACGTCCCGACGCCGTTGCGCACCCGAACACCAGCATGACGGCTCCAGCGATGGCAAAGCGGCAGAAGGAAATCACCTCGGCAGTAACGCCGCATTCCTTCGTCAGCACCGATCCCACGACGAAAGTCAGTCCGAAACCGATTTCCGCCAGCAGGAGCAGGATAAAGCCAATTACATACCGACGGAGCATCAGTGCGTCCACAATTTGCGCGCCAGAGCCGTAAGGACGGACGATATCAGGAACGTGACCGTCGCCGCCGCGAAAATGGCAAGCGGAGTCGTCAGGGACGGCTTGAACCAGTCGATTACCTGAACGAGAACGAGGATATGGATGAGGTACACGCCATAACTCGCGCCTGAGAGCGGCAGGATGACGCGCTTGTAAAAGGCACCGTCTGCGACGAGCTTGCGGATTATCATGAAATAGCCGATGACCGTCATCACCACTCCGAGCGAACAGAACTCCCAGCTCATCTCAAGATCAACCGCGGCAGAATAGGGCGCCGATACCGGATACGTCGCTCCATAATTGGCAATCCTGAAATAGAAGAACCCCGCCACGATCGCCCAGCCAAACGCCAACAGCGGAACTGCCGCGGAAAGCGTCTTGCGCCACGAAAGCTCACCGACGAACTTGCGGAAGTAAAGTCCGAGCAACAGGTAGCCGATGAAGCCGCTCACGTAATGGAAGGTGCCGAATCCATTCCACGCGCACTCTCCGTAAAGGAACGGCACCGCTCCGAAATTCGGCGCTCCGCACCATGCGCCGCAGAGCTTGCGCAGAAACGGAAAAGTCGTGGTAAAGAGCCAGACGAGAAGCCAGCAGCGCACCTCGCGCTCACTCGCCTTCTCGGCCCACGGCGACAGGAGCGGCATGATGAGATATAGACCGAGCAACATCGGAACGAACCAGAGATGTCCACCCGTCGCGGCGGGAAAGTTAAAGAGGCACGCAAGCCAACTTCCGTCGAAATACCAATTGTAGACGGCGGCCCAGATGACAAACGGCACGCCGACCCTGAGAATCCTGTGCTTGAGCCAAGTCCAGGTGTTGCCGTCCTTAAGCTTCACCGGAAAGAGCAGATACGCGCTCGCAATAACGAACAGCGGAACCGCAGCACGGCAGGCGGAGTCGATCGCCACCACCCACCAGGCGTCCCAGCGCGAAGCGATGAGGAACCCACCGTCCGCCCCGAAATAATACTGCTCGCACGCATGGACGAGCATCACCATGAAGATGGCGATGACCCTGAGATAATCGAGAAAGACCACGCGCTTCACTGGCATACCACACCTCCCAACCGTTTTACCTTATCCTTGAAATCCTTGTCATCGGTCCTCACCTGAACTCGTCCGACCGTTCCGCGGCAAGCGCACATCCTGAGGAAATCGCAGATGAAGCGGTCCGCCCGATGCTCTCCGGTGCCGCCGGTATAACTGACGCGGAGACGTCCGTCGACACGCGAAGCGAACCGGGGACCATCCAGAACGATCCAGACCATATCGAGCGGATGTGCGGCAAGATGTTCGCGTGCTTGGCGTTCGAGTTCCTCACGATCGTGCGCGCGGCGGTTGGCACCGAGAATGAGATTCCATCCGTCGACAATGATGAGATTGCCGCCCTCGGGCAGCGTCTCCATGTCACGGACGGCGAGAAGCGCAAAATCGAGATGCGCCTTCAGCTGCGCGTTCTCGTCCCGAAGTACGGCATTCTCCGCCTTGAGCCGCGCGACCTCCGTCTTGAGTTCCCTCAAGTGGACGAAGCGCGACTGGTCGATGATTCCCTGCGCGTTCATTGGAGCAAGGCGACCGCGTGCACCTCGATGCCGAGTCCGGCACCGACATCATCCATCTTCTCGTTGGTCTTGCCCTTGACCGAAACCTGCGAAACACTGATTCCAAGCAGCGAGGCGAGACGCGAACGGACCTCCTCACGGCGAGGACCGATCTTCGGTCGTTCGCAGATGATCGTGACATCGAGATTGCCAACGGTGTAACCAGCCAAGCCAATCTCACGCATCACTTCACTGAGCAACCTGGCGGAATCCGCACCCCGCCACTTCTCATCGCTGTCGGGGAAATGCGAGCCGATGTCGCCGAGCGCCGCGGCGCCGAGAAGCGCATCGATGACGGCATGGATGACGACATCGCCATCGGAATGGGCCTTGAGTCCCCTCTCGCCATCGAAGGCAACTCCGCCCAGGACAAGCGGTTTTGCCGCGTCCCCTTCGCTGAGAAACCGATGTGAGTCGTATCCGAATCCGATGCGCATGGCAAAATCAGCGATCGCCGAGGTCTACGTAAGGTTTCGGATGGAAGATCGGCTTGTAGGCGGGACGAATAATCGGGCCCGGATTCACCAGTTCCTCCATGCGATGCGCGCACCACGAGACGCAGCGCGCCACGGCGAAAAGCGGCGTGTAAAGGTCGCGCGGTATGTTGAGCATGTCATAGACGAAACCCGAATAGAGGTCGACGTTGGCGCAGACGTCCTCGGCACGCGGATGCCGCGCCTTGACGATCGCGGGACCAAGTTCCTCGATCATCTCAAAGAGGCGCATCTCCTCAAGACGTCCCTTCTCCTTCGCGAGCTGCCGCGCCTTTTCCCTGAGCATCTGGGCGCGCGGATCGCTGATCGTGTAGACCGCGTGGCCAAGGCCGTAGATGAGACCAGAACCGTCACCCGCCTTCTTGTCCGCAATGCGCTCGAGGTACTTGCGCACGTTGTCTTCCTTCGTCCAGTCCTTCACGTTCGCCTTGATCTCGTCCATCTGCTTCATGACGCGCAGGTTGGCGCCGCCGTGACGTGCACCCTTGAGCGAGAGAACGGACGAAGCAACCGACGAATAGATGTCGGAATGCGAGGAGGTGACGACATGGGTCGTGAAGGACGAGTTGTTGCCGCCGCCGTGTTCGGCGTGGAGGATGAGCGCAAGATCGAGCGTCTCCGCCTCAAGTCTCGTATAACGGCCGTCCTCGCGGGTCAGGAGGAGTATGTTCTCAGCCGTGGACTTCTCGGGATCGGGCATGCGGATCATCAGCGAACCGCCTTCGAGATAGTGGTGTTTGGCCTGATAGGCGTAGGCGACGATCGTCGGAATCGAGCCGATCAGATCCATCGACTGCTCGAGGCACTTCTCGAGCGAGATGTCGTCCGGCGCGTCTTCGGGATCGAACGCATACGCGAAAAGCACCGCACGGGCAAGCGCGTTCATGAGGTCCTTCGGCGGATGCTTCATGATCGCATTGTCCTTGAACGCGTCCGAAAGCTTGCGGTAGGCGCCGATCTTCTGATTCCACTCCTTGAGCTGACGCTCGGTAGGCAGTTCGCCGAGCAAGAGCAGATAGGCGGTCTCCTCGTATCCGAAGCGGTGTTCGCGCTTATCGGCGTTTACGATGTCCCGAACGTTGATGCCGCGGTAATAGAGTTCGCCGGGCACGGCCTGCTTCTCGCCTTCGCTCACCACGTAGCCGTGGACGTTACCGATGGTGGTAAGCCCGACGAGCACGCCGGTGCCGTTGTCATTGCGCAGACCACGCTTCACGCCGTACTTGCGGTAGAGCGCGGGATCGATGTAATCGGCCTTGCGGACCTTATCCGCCTGCTTCTTGAGCCACTTCTTGTCTGCCATAGCCTACTTCTCCTTGATAGTGCCCTTCAAAACGGCGATGAACGCCGACTGCGGCACGTTGACATGTCCAAATTCCTTCATGCGCGCCTTGCCGCGCTTCTGCTTCTCGAGAACCTTCATCTTACGGGTGACATCGCCGCCGTAAAGCTTGGCGAGCACGTCCTTGCGGAACGGACGGATATCCTCGCGCGCGATGATTTCCTTGCCGATCGCCGCCTGCACCGGAATCTTGAACTGATGCGGAGGAATCGTCTCGGAAAGCGCCTTGCACATCTGCTGGCCGCGGGTGCGCGCCTTGTCCCGATGAACCATCGTCGCAAAGGCGTCCACGGTCTCGCTGTTGAGCAGGATGTCCATCTTCACGATGTCCGAAATCTGATATCCGGCCGGCTCGTAGTCCATCGAAGCGTAGCCGTGGGATACGGACTTGAGAGTGTCGTGGAAATCGATCAGAATCTCATTGAGCGGCAGCATGCAGTGAAGCATGACGCGCTTGACGTCAATCGTCTCGGTGCCCTCGACAAGACCGCGGCGATCCATGACGATGCGCATGACGTCCCCAATCGATTCGGACGGCGTGATGATGC
>DCIL01000070.1:35754-37550 GCA_002315875.1 Verrucomicrobia bacterium UBA1727
GCCTTGAGGATCGGCTCGGAGATGGACTCGAGAACGGACGGATCGGGCATCTGCAACGGATTGTCGAGGTCCTTCTCGTCCCCGTTCTTGAGCTTGAGCTTGTAGACGACGCCCGGCGAGGTCGAGATAATGTCGAGCCCGAACTCGCGACGAAGACGCTCCTGCACGATCTCCATGTGGAGAAGTCCGAGAAAGCCGCAGCGGAAGCCGAAGCCGAGAGCGAGGGAGGACTCGTGATGGAAGGTGAAGGCGGAGTCGTTGAGATGGAGCTTTTCGAGTCCCGCCGAGACCTTGGGAAACTCATCGGTGCTCATCGGATAGATTCCGCAGAAGACAGTCGGACGAATATCCTGGAAACCCGGCAGCGGCTCGGTCGCGCCGAGGCGCGAGGTGGTCACGGTATCGCCGATCTTGATCTCGCTCGGATCTTTCACCGTGCCCACGATATATCCGACTTCGCCCGCGGAAAGGAAAGTGACCGGCTTCTTGGTGGGCGAGAAGATGCCGACTTCATGGACGGTCGTGGACACTCCCGAACCCATGAACTTCACGTTGGTGCCGGCCGAGAGCGCACCGTCGATGACGCGCACGTAGGTGATGACGCCGCGGAACTCGTCAAAGACCGAATCAAACACGAGCGCTCGCAAGGGAGCGTCGGTGCCGGCGGTCTCCGGCGGCGGAATGCGCTTGACGATCGCCTCGAGAACCTCGGGACACCCCACCCCCGTCTTAGCGGAAACGTAAAGCGGATCGTCCATCGGAATCGCAAGAAGATCCTCGATCTCGCGCGAGACCTCCTTGACGTCCGCCCCGGGCAGATCGACCTTGTTCAGAACCGGCACGATCTCGAGCTTCGCATCCTGGGCGAAATAGGTGTTGGCCACGGTCTGCGCCTCGACACCCTGCGCGGCGTCCACCACCAGGATCGCGCCTTCGCACGCGCCCATCGAGCGCGAAACCTCGTAGGCGAAGTCCACGTGTCCCGGAGTGTCAAGGAGATTAAACAGATACGTCTTACCGTCCTTCGCCTCGTAATGCATCGAGACCGGATGCGACTTGATCGTGATGCCGCGCTCACGCTCGAGATCCATCGCGTCCAACGTCTGCTCCTTGAGCTCGCGCTGGGAAATGGCGTGCGTCAGCTCCAAAATGCGATCGGAAAGCGTGGTCTTGCCGTGATCCACGTGGGCGATGATGCAGAAATTACGAATCTGTTCGAGCTTCATTTGAAGGACAGGTAGGTTTGGTTATTAAAAAGTTTCCGGCGTACCGCTTGCCGCGGGCGCCGGAAAACTTTCTGCATGTTGTGAACTGAATCGATCAGTTGAGTTCCATGCGACCGCGGCGCGACCGGTTGCGGATACGCGCACGCTGCGATTTCAGACGCGCCTTGACACAGGGCTTCTCGAAGTAGCGGTTGTCGCGCAGCGTCTTGACGACGCCTTCCTTGTCGAGCACCTTTTTCAGACGCTTAAGCCCGCGTTCAACGGACTCGCCTTTCTTAAGCTTGAGGACGATTGCCATTTTTACACCCCCTTTCGAATGTCATGCGGCCTTAGATTAGGCCTTGGCTTCTTCCTTGGGAGCTTCGGCGGCAGCCGCCTCGGCCTTCGGAGCATAGGTAACCCACTGCAGGAGGCACATCTCCGCGGCGTCGCCACGGCGGGTGCCGAGCTTGACGATGCGGGTATAACCACCCTTGCGGTCGGCCATCGCCGGCGCGATTGTCGCGAAGAGCTTCTGGACGGCCTTCGGGTCAAGAAGACGGCTCGCGGCGAGACGACGGGCCGCGAGAT
>DCIL01000070.1:37713-38610 GCA_002315875.1 Verrucomicrobia bacterium UBA1727
TTCATTACTCTCTGATGACGCATTGCTTTAAACTTTCTTACTTATTTGTATCCAGGAGCTCCGGATCGAACTTGTAGCCGAGCGAGAGACCGAGCGAAATCATCTTCGCCTTGATCTCAGTGAGCGACTTCTTGCCGAAGTTGCGGTACTTGAGCATATCCGCCTCGGTCTTCTGCGCGAGCTCACCGACAGTGGCGATGTTCGCGTTGTTGAGGCAGTTAGCCGCACGGACCGAAAGCTCGATCTCGTTGACCGACATGTTGAGGAGCTTGCGGAGACGTTCACGCTCGTTGGCCGCCTGCTTGTCGGTATCCTCGAACTCGAGGGTCTGCTCGCCCGCATAGTCGACGAAGACGTCGAGATGACGGCGGAGCACCGCACCGGCGGTCTTGAGCGCTTCCTCGGGGGAGACGCGACCGTCAGTCCAGATGTCAAGGACAAGCCTCTCGTAGTCAGTACGCTGGCCGACACGGGTGTTCTCCACAAGGAAGTTCACGCGGGTGACCGGCGAGAAGATGGAATCGATCGCGATACGGCCGATCTCCTGATTGGTGGTCTTGTTGCCGTCAGCCGGGCAGAAACCACGACCTGTGCGGACATCGCACTCCATCTCGATGGAGCCGTCCACATCCAGCGTGCAGATCTCCTGCTGCGGATTGAGAACCTCAACGGAGTTATCACGCGCAAAATCACCGGCGGTGACCGTGCACGGACCCTTCGCGCTCAGCGAAATCTTCATCGCCTCGCGGGAGAACGTCTTGAGCACCACGCGCTTGAGGTTGAGGATGATGTCGGTGACATCTTCCGTGCAACCCTTGATCGTGGAGAACTCGTGGTTAACACCCGTGATCTTGACGGACGAGATCGCCGCGCCCTCGATCGAGCTCAGAAGAACCC
>DCIL01000070.1:38659-38849 GCA_002315875.1 Verrucomicrobia bacterium UBA1727
TCGTCCGCGCATAGCCGATTTCGAAGGGCTCGGCAACGAACCTGGTATAGGTGGCGGTCTTGCCCTCCTCCATCACCTGGACGTTCTTCGGCATCTCAAAACGGCTCAAACGGATTGCCATGTTATTTCCTCCTTGGAAAGTTGGCGGGTGAAACTACGAATTAGCGCGAGTAAAGTTCGACGATGGCCT
>DCIL01000070.1:38858-39245 GCA_002315875.1 Verrucomicrobia bacterium UBA1727
TGGCCTGCTCGTCGACGATCGGAGCAATCTGCTCGCGAGTCGGCACAGCCAGTACCTCGGCCTTGAGATTGGCACGGTCGAACTGCATCCACACCGGAAGCTGAGCGCCCGTCGCGGCATCAACCGAACGGTTCGCAGCATCACGGCTCTTCGCACTGTCCTTGATCTCAACGACGTCACCGACCTTGAGCACGTGGCTCGGAACGGCGGCCTTGCGGCCATTGACGAGGATGTGACCGTGGAGCACGAACTGACGCGCAGCACGACGGCTCGGCGCAAAACCGAGACGATAGACGATGTTGTCGAGACGCATCTCGAGCATCTGAAGCAGGTTCTCGCCGGTGATGCCCTCCTTGCGGAGCGCTTCCTCGAAGAAACGATGGAACT
>DCIL01000070.1:39300-39443 GCA_002315875.1 Verrucomicrobia bacterium UBA1727
GAGCGACTGCTTCTGACGAAGCTGCGTTCCATATTCGCTCATCTTCTTCGCGCGACGGGCAACATGCATGCCCGGAGCAACGGCGCCCTGTTCGATCGGGCACTTGGCCATATAGCAGCGCGCACCCTTGAGGAAGAGCTTCT
>DCIL01000070.1:39469-40043 GCA_002315875.1 Verrucomicrobia bacterium UBA1727
TCTGCCCTTCGCGGCGGCACTGACGGCAAACGGGACCAGTATAACGACCCATAGATTAAACCCTCCTGCGTTTACGTGCACGGCAGCCGTTGTGAGGAACGGGAGTCGTATCGGTGATCTGAGTGACGCGGATGCCCGCAGCCTGAATCGCACGAACCGCACTCTCGCGGCCGGCGCCAGCGCCCTGCATGCGCACCTCGCACTCGTGCATACCCTTGGCAACCGCGACCTTCGCCGCGTCGGTCGCGACCATCGTCGCGGCGAACGCCGTGGACTTGCGGCTACCCTTGAAGCCCGCCTTGCCGGCCGAGCTCCAGCTGATCACACCACCGCGCGCATCGGCGATGGAGACCTGGGTGTTGTTGAAAGTGGAACGGATGAAAGCGATGCCCGCAGGAATCGACTTACCGCTCTTCTTGGCCTTGGCTTCGCCCTCGGCGCCCTCGGCGGCCGGAGCGGCGGCAGGCGCCTCAACCGGCGCTTCTGCGTTCTTGATTTCTTCGCTCATGATAAAGTAACCTCTCTATCGTTTAGCGAGCGGCCTGCTTGGGCATCGCGATCGAGACGCGCTTGC
>DCIL01000065.1 GCA_002315875.1 Verrucomicrobia bacterium UBA1727
ACGAACAAGATGATTCTCGAGGAGAATCTCGACGTGCGCACGATCACCATGGGCATTTCGCTTCTGGACTGCTCCGAGCGTTCGGTCACGAAGACCTGCGAAAACATCTACCGCAAGATCACGACGCTTGCGAAGGATCTCGTGAAGACCGGGGACGCCATCGGCCGTGAATTCGGCGTGCCGATCGTCAATAAGCGCGTTTCGATCACACCCGCGGCGATTGTTGGCGCGAGTTGCTGTAAGACGTCCAAGGATTTCGTCAAGATCGCAAAAACTCTCGACAAGGCGGCTAAGAAACTCGGCATCAATTTCATCGGTGGCTATTCGGCAATCGTCTCTAAGGGCATGACCCCGGCGGACGAATTGCTAATCCGTTCCATTCCCGAGGCAATGAAGGTGACCGAGCGCGTCTGCTCGTCCGTCAATGTCGGCTCCACTAAGACCGGAATTGATATGGACGCCGTGCGGCTCATGGGCGAGATAATTCGCAAGGCGGCGGAACTTACCAAAGAGCATGATTCCATCGGTTGCGCGAAGATCGTCGTTCTTTGCAATGCGCCGGACGACAATCCGTTCATGGCTGGCGCTTTTCACGGCGTGAGCGAGGCGGATGCCATCATCAATGTCGGCGTGTCGGGTCCCGGCGTGGTCAACTATGTGCTCAAGTCCATCCGCGGCGCCGATTTCGAGACCCTTTGCGAGACCATCAAGAAGACCGCCTTCAAGATTACCCGTGTGGGACAACTCGTCGCCCAGGAGGCCTCCAAGCGTCTCGGGATTCCTTTCGGCATCATCGATCTCTCGCTCGCCCCAACGCCGGCGATCGGAGATTCGGTAGCGGACATTCTCAAGGAAATCGGCCTTGAGCATCCAGGCGCTCCGGGTACGACCGCGGCACTTGCGCTTCTCAATGACCAGGTCAAGAAGGGTGGCGTCATGGCCTCTTCCTATGTCGGCGGACTCTCCGGAGCGTTCATTCCCGTCTCGGAAGACCAGGGTATGATCGATGCGGTAAACGCCGGCGCGCTTACGATCGAAAAACTCGAAGCGATGACCTGCGTCTGTTCGGTGGGACTCGACATGATCGCAATTCCCGGCGATACTTCCGCCTCGTCGATCTCCGGAATCATTGCGGACGAAGCCGCGATCGGCATGGTCAACCAGAAAACGACCGCCGTGCGCATCATTCCGGTCATCGGCAAGAAGGTCGGTGATACCGTCGAGTTCGGTGGACTTCTCGGCCACGCGCCGGTCATGAAGGTGTCGAAGTTCTCCTGTGCGGACATGATCGCCCGCCGCGGCCGCATTCCCGCCCCAATCCATTCTTTCAAGAACTGACGATCATTGACTTATCATAGCGGTTTTGATATTATACCAACCACTATGAATAAGTTTGTAGGTGTTATTTCGTTCGCGGCGGTTTGTGTTGCTGCCTATGCTTCGTTTGCAGCTAAGCAGGACGGCGTTTGGATCGAGCCGATTTCTGCTGATCGGACCTATTCTTCCACCAGCTTCTGGCTTTGCGGCAAACACGCGAAGGAAGGTGGCAAGGCGACCTTCATCAATCAGGGGGCGAATACCAAGAACTTCAACATCGACAGTGCCGGTGGTGTCACTTGGGGTGGAATCGATTTAGGTGACTCAGCTTTTACGATGACTGGCAACGCCTTGACGCTGTCCGGCACCGGCGACATCTGTTCGGATGCGAATGCGAACGTCAAGTTCAGCAATCCCGTCGTGCTCGCGGCGGGTGCGAAGATCTCCCAGCGGGGACGCCTCTCGCTTGAGTTTCCGAATACGGTCAGCATGTCGGCCGATTCTGTCTATTCGGTGGTGAATGGCAAGCTCACTTCAACTGCGGCGACGGGTTTTCACACTGCGGGCACGCTCGATTTGCAGTCCGGCCTCTTCGTCTGGAAGCCCACTGCCACTGCCGGCGACGCGCTTGTTGTAAATGCCGGCAAGCTCAAATACGGTCCCGATCGTGCGCATATCCGCGTCGAGAAGGGGAATGCCGCGTCCTATGCCGTTACATTCTCCGAGCTGACGCGGACCAATGGCGGCTTCCTTGATCTCCAGCTTACCGGTGACATTTCTGCGCTCGGCAATACCGAGAAGTTCCTCGTCAAGGACCGAGCTTCCGATGCCGCGACTTTCATCGACGCGTCTGTCATCTCGCGCGGCAATGGTGCGGAAGGAAACGCGGTGAATTTCCTCAGGTACGATGCGACGCGCGGTTTTATTCCTGCTGAAACCAAGGTATTTGAATCGGGTTCATCTACGCTTGATGGCAAGGTCGCGGTGATTTCCGCGAATACAACTATCAGCGAGAATACCACAGTGTCCGCGCTTTTAGTCACCGATGGTGCGCTGATCACCATCGCGAGCGGAGTCACGCTCACTATAGGCGATGGAGTGCATCCTGCAGGTGTGGTCTTTCATGGCACTGGACTTAAGAAGCGGTCGGCTTCTTCTGATGAATATCTTTGGAGTGGTCCTGGCAAGCTTCAGTTTGCCGCGGGTGCGCGCGGGTACTTCTATTTCAATGGCAATGTGAGCGGAGCGACCACTTCGTGGACTCAGGAATGCTGTCATCGTTGGTGCGGAGACAGTGAAAAGGTGCTGGTTGTGTCCGGAAATTCCGGCGTAACCTTGGCGGGTGTCGCCAATTCCATAAACGATTACGGAACTATCGGTATCAATTCGACGAAATGCCTGGGGTGGACGGGAGGAACTACCGTCATCGGTGTGCGCATCCAGAGCGGAAATTCAGTGTTGCACAAACTGCCGGGGCCGGTCGGGGTTTATGGTGATTGGCAAACGGGCTTTGGTGCCGAACTTCGGCAGAACAATTCGCTTACCTTCGATGAAGAACACGAAATCGGTGGTGTAGGTCCTTCGTATTCCGATAATTCGCATTGCGGCGTATTCGACTGGGGCGGTGAGCCTGGCATTACCTTTTCTAAAACCCTGAAGCTCGTAAGCGATACTTTCATTCGGCATGACAATGCTTGTGCTACCGCCGGAAAGGCCAATGTCGTTGCCAAGGGTGGGGTGACCGGTCCGTACGGGTTCACCTTGGGTGGCAATTCCAAGATAGATCTGGCTGGCAAGAGCGATTACACTGGCAAAACCGTTCTCAATGCGCAATCGTCGGGACTCTACATCACCGGTCCTAATGGCACGCCGGGAGCCGGCAAGGTGGTCTCGACCGTCAGCGCTAAACCGGCGGTGACTTTCCGGTTGATTGACGGACTCATCACCTCGAACGATTACAAGTCCATCGGTCCGATTGTCTTCGACCGCGTCACGAACATCGCCTTCAAGGGCGAGGTGTCTTTTGCGTCCGCTCTGTTCTCGAATGATGTGAAGCAAGTCACTGCCTGCGGATCCAACTCCGTCAATTTCGGAAGTTTCTATGTCAATCGTCAGGTCGCGTTCTCCGCGGCTGAAGATGGAGGCTCGCTGCAACTTGGTAAGGCGGGTACGGACTTCTCGGTTGGAGCGGAATTCAAAGATGGAACTAATTCCAAGAAGTTCGGCCTCGACAAGGTGACGAGTGACACGGTTACGCTCGAGGGCGCGGTAGCGACCCATTCCGGCCCCACTCGCATTCTTGAAGGAACGCTCAAGCTTAAGGACGACATCTTGACGAGTCCCGACATTCTCTATTGGATGGATGCGGCGGACGAAACCTCGTTCACTAAGGACGGTGACCAGGTGATTCGCTGGAATTCCAAGGTTGGTGCGGCTGGACTCGCCTTCGTGCCCGCGCAGTTCGGCAGCACGATGTGTCCCGGGCCGATGGCTACCAATACATGCAATTCAAAGCGGGTATTCTCGTTTTCGCAGTCCGAAAAGACCTGTCTCGTGCTGACGAACGCGGTGAGTGGCGGGGCGAAGCCGGTTGTTGACCAGCGGACGGTGTTTCTCGTTGCGCGTCCGCAGTGTACGGCAATGGACATTTCCAACTGTGGAATTTTCGGTGCCTTGGGGAAGGACGTCGGGCAGCGAGTCGGGAAGAACGGATGGAATCTGGGTGGTTATAAGGGTGACAAGACGAAGACCGCGGCAACTTTTGATACGACGGACGGCCTTCGCATTGATGGCGTGCAACGCAATACCGATAATAGTTATCTCATTTATCGTGACAACGAGATGCAGGTTCTTTCCATGCGTCATGAGCTGGATTACTCATTGACGGTCGATAACTATACATATAATTCGATAAGCAAATTCACTCCATCGGTTGGCAACTATCATTCGCTTGTGCGCGCTTACAGCGGAGAGATTGCCGAGGTAATTGCCTTCTCGCGGCTCCTGACGACGAATGAAATGGAACGAGTTGAAAATTATCTTGCCGACAAGTGGGGAATTGCTGAGGCGAAGCACTCAACGCTGACGCCGCAAACACCCTTACTCTCGCCCAATTCACCGCTTGAGATCGCGAAGGGTGCGGTGCTGGACCTCAATGGGGTTTCGGCTACCGTTGCTGCGCTTTCGGGTGCAGGAACGATCATCAATTCGTCCGTAACTGCTGCGACGCTGACGGTGTCCGGAGCGAACACTTTCCAGGGTGAAGTCACGGGCACAGTAACGCTCAAGGTCGCGGGGGAGAATAATCCGGACGCCGGTTATACGCTTCGCAATGGCGCCTCGCTGGAGATCGCCGGCGTCGTCGCTCTCGGTTACAGCGGTGATCTGCCGGTCACGAACGGGGTTGCATATTGGCTTGACGCTTCGCACACCGAGACGGTTTTCACCGATGACGCCGGTCATGTCACGAATTGGAATTGTCGTCTCGGGAAGGGGGTGACGGGCTTCTATGCAAAGCCCGAGGTGACTGGCGGACAGAAGATCAACTATACGGCACCGGAGCGCTACGATCTCACGGGTTTTGACGGTAAGCCAGGTGTATATTTCGGCAATTTGGTTGACAGCAACAACGTGGGCTCGAATCAGCTCATATCCGCAGGCACGGCGGCGACAAAAACCTTGTTCCTTGCTTGCAAGTGCGATGCGACCTGCGCCTCGACGGCGGGCTTCTGGGGCAGCCGTGCCGGTGAGTGCGGAATTATTATCGGTAATTCGCTAACCGCCAAATCGAATGAGTTCACCTTGCGTTTCTATACTGGAACTTGCTACCACAGATACGGATATCTGCTGCACGCGCTCGGTAAGGATACGGCCGGCAATGACGTGTTCAGTGATTATACCTGGAATCTGTCGACTGACTCAACGCCGATCAAGCGGACCTTCGTACTTGCTGCACAGCTTGATGAGAGCAACGCTTCGTTCACATCCTATGATAGTCCCTCGAGTGGTTTTGTACTCGGCCGCGCCTATCACATGGGCGTCAAGGCATGGTACGGTGAAGTGATCGCCTACGATCGCATTCTGTCCGCACGCGAAGTGGCCGATGTCGAACAGTATCTCAAGGCGAAGTGGCTCAATTCCAATCCCGTCGCCGCGCTCAAGCCGACACTCGCAGAAAATACCGCGGTCAAGGTGACGAGTGGCGCTACTCTCGACTTGAATGGACAGGCGGCAACGCTCAAGGGACTTTCCTCGTCCGGTGGAACCTTGAAGGGTGACGTCACGCTCTCCGATTCGTTCGCCTTTGATTTCAAGGGCGCGGCAACAGTGACTCCGCTGTCCATCATCGGTTCGCTGACGCTCGCCGATGGCACCGATGTCAACTTCTCCAATTATTCAAATCTCAAGATTGGAGCAGGCGCTCACAGTTACCTTAATGCGACTGGTGAGGTATCTGGTGATTTCGACGGTGATAATCTTGAGGGAACGAAGTTCCGGCGCGTGAAGTCCGCCAAGACCTTCCAGCTCTTGAGCGGCCGCGGTGGTGTTCTTCTTTTGTGGTAACCCCTCAACCCCTCAACCCCTCAACCCCTCAACCCCTCAACCCCTCAACTTTCTCAACTTCTCAACCCTTTTCCCCCACTTATCTCACATTTTTCAATTATTTTCATTTACCCCATTGACTTCCACCATCCTCTTTTAGTATACTACGCACCTGTTGTCACCAAAAGGCAACGTCGTTCTTAGACAACCGGTTGGAAGAGAAAACAGTAAATGTTTGTGTGAGGAGCTTTTTTCAAAATTCTTTTTCTGAGAGTTTGA
>DCIL01000078.1:0-21100 GCA_002315875.1 Verrucomicrobia bacterium UBA1727
CGGACGGCGAAAAGGGTCCCGATGGGTATCCGCCTCCAGTTTCCTACACATGCAAGTTCTCGCCGCAGGGTGCTACTGCCTCGGCTTCGGTAGTTTCCATTGCGCATACGGCGGTGGAATTGAAGATGGGACTGGCTGCGTTATCTGCGACCGGGATCGGCGTTGACATCGCTGGCGTCAAGGATGTCAAGTCGACCATGAATACGGAGGTTAACGGGGAATTGAAAGGTGTCGGAGCCGTCTGGAACGGCACCGATCTATATGCTTCCAAGCGCGACATCAATGAAAACGATGTTAGTAGCGTGGATAACGAAAACAACAGTTTGAAAAGTGAGTAACGGAGTGATGAATCATGTCGGATAAACTCGAATGGCGTAAGCGGCATGCTATATTGTTGAGGGGGCCAGAGTGGGCGGGAATCGCCGCGCGTGAGAATTACAAGATCCGTGCGGATCTGCGTCCCATCTTTGACGCCAATCCCTATTCCGAGGACCTACTGTTCGTCCTTGAGGAGCGCAAGCTCTGGCGCGAGGGCTGCGAGTTCATCGCGCGCATGACGCACCGGCGCGCGGCGGTCTGGTGGGGCTACTGCTGCCTATTGTCGCTTTTCGAGGAGCGTAAGGCCGTGGCCGAGGGAAGGGCGGTGAAGAAGTCCGACATACCGGGGTTGGACAAGATGAAGGAGATTGCAGCGCAGGCGGGGATCAAACTGGACGGGTTGGACGGTTCGCTCGACAATCTGGACGACATGTGCAAGGTGCCCGAGTTCGACATCCGGAAGATGCTTGAGGATCCGCCGGTTCCGCCGCAGGACGAGTCGGCGCTTGACGCGGCGGTTGCCGCGGTGAAGGGAAAGGCCGATGCGATCGACGCGCTGTTGCCGCCGGAGATCGCTCCCGTGTTCGCCGCCAGCAAGGCCAAGATCGATGAGACATACCGCAAGGCGTTCGGCAAGACGGCGGACGAGTTGTTGTCCGAGGCATTGAGTTTCGCAAAGACGCAGCCGCTGACCTACACTGTCGACCGCACGTCCGATCCGTCCCGACAGGCGCTGCTGGCGTTGCCGGACCAGTTGGAGGCCATGCGGCAGAACATCATCGGACAGATCAAGGCGGCCTTTCCCGAGAAGTATCCCGCGACACCGGAGGCGGCGAAACTCCTGAAGGCCGAGGCGGACAAGATTTCCGATGACGCGGTGCAGTCCGTCTGGCGGTGGATCGTCGCGCCGGACGAGCGCAACACGACGCTGGCGCTCGCAGCGGGAAATGCCGCGGCGCAGCTTCCCGAAGGCATGCTCGCCTACACGGCGGCCTGGAGCTTCGGGGACCTCACGCCCGAAGGCAAGCAGATGATCCCCGTGCCGCCGGAACTGCCAGGTACGGGACTCAACTCGACGCTGCTCATGCTGGCGCTCGATCCGGGCGGACACCGCAAGATGGCCGAGCGTTACGAACTCTACTTCAAGCTGGGACTCGAGGTCGTGTACGGCAAGAACCTTTGGCCGGAAGCGGTGATGGAGGAACTCTCGCCTCACCAGCAACTCGCGGTGGAAGGTCCAGCGGCTTCCGGCGGGACCGCGGACGGCGATGGCGTTGCCTACCGCAAGTGGACGAAAAAATGATATAATATGCGAAAAATGGCAAAGGGATCTCCCATGAACATTCTTAAAGCGGGCGCCGCGGCGCTCTCGCTATTGGGCATTGTCGGCTGTGCTACGCCGGCGTATGACGTACATGTCTACCTCTCTCCTCAGCTCAAGGAGACATATCACGTCTATCCATCCGTCGAGGTCGATATCGTCGGGGTGGACGCGAACGGCGCCGAGCGTTTCGCCTCGACATCGGTGGATGACTACTTCCGCTACGGCGGTGCGCTGCGTAAGTCGACGCCGCATGCGACGCTGCGCTTCAGCGAGTCTGACATCTATCCGAAGATGCTCGATGGCGATGCCGACATCTGGGATTCGTTTGGCGGTGGCGAGGACGCCGATCGGCTTTACGTGCTCGTCAACCTGCCGCCTGCGGAGCAGCCGGTGTCCGCCGAGAAGGGGGCGGCCAAGCCCGCGGTCGACGGACGCAAGGTCGTCATTCCGCTCGAGAAATACTGCATCTTCAATCCGCTCCGCTGGTTCTGGTGGCCGTCCCGTCATTTCGAGATCGTGCCTGTGGGAATCAACGTTTGCAAGGATGCGCCTGAGAATTCGGCGGGAGAAGCGAGGTTACAATGACGTTTGAAGAGGAAATCAACTGGGCGGAGGGGATGTTCCTCCAGCCGCATCATCTGCAGCAGCTGCAGCGCCTCGTGCTCAGGCGCAACCGCAGCGACCGGGCGCTGACGTTTCCGTATTCCTACGGGCTCATCGATCTCGAGATCGACGAGAACGCGCTTGTCAACGCCAGGGTCGTCGTGCGGCGATTCTCGGCGGTGATGCGCGGCGGCGAGGAAGTGTCGATGCCGGGTAATGTCCGTCTGGCGCCGCTCGACCTCACACCCGAACTTGCGGCGCGCAAGGAATCCTTTCTCGTCTGTCTCGCCTTGCCGGCGTGGAGTTCCGTCGATGCGAACCTGGTGGTCGGGTCCGAAGCGGAGAAGCGTCAGTTTCTCGAAGACGAGCGCCGTGTCCGTGACGAGAACACTGGTGACAACGAGATCGAAGTGCCGTGCCGGCGCTACAATGTGTGCCTGACGACGGACTGCCGCGATGCCGCCGATCTCGACCTGCTGCCGATCATGCGGCTGGTGACGCGCAAGCGTGAAGGCGTCGAGCCCTCGTTGGAAATCGATCGCGCCTACGTGCCGCCGTATCTCGTCCTCGATCCTTCGTCGCGTCTCGCGGCGGATGTTCAGGAACTGCTGGTGCAGATGCGTCGCCGCCGCGCGAAACTGCTGGCGGACCTCACGCATGCCGGCTATACTACCGAGCATCTCGGTGGCAGCGCTCTCTACGACGTGTTGCAGCTGCAGTGCATCAACGCCTACGAAGGACGGCTTACCTCGATGCTGGGAGCGGGCTCGCTCTCTCCGTTCACTCTCTATCTTGATCTCAAGGCGCTGTTGGGACAGCTCTCCGCGCTGCAACCGCTCCGCGAGTCGCGTCCGCCGGACTACGATCACCTCAACTCCGGCGTCGTCTTCGCGGAACTCCTGATGCAGATCCGCGCTCTCATCCTGACCGAGGGAATCTCGTCTTACGTGCGGCTTGATTTCGTGCCGGCGGCCGATGGAACGAAGGCGTCCGTGCAGCTTACTGATCAGCATTTCGTCGCCGCAGACGAGTATTATCTTGCCGTACATTGCGATGCCGACGCGCGCCGTGTGACGGAGGCGGTCGAGGAAGGCGACAACCTGCGGCTCGTGAATCCTGCGGCCGAGAAGCTCAGGGTGCGTGGCGTCAAGCTCGAGGAGACGAGGTTTCCTCCGCGCTTCCTGCCCGCGTTGCCCGACACCGTCTGGTTCCGTCTCAATCGCGACGAGTCCCCGAAGATCTGGGACAGCGTCCGCACCGAGCACGCGCTGCTGCTCGACTGGGCGTCGGCCGTTCTGCCGCGGCTTGAGGCCTCGCTTTACGTCACTATCGTCAGCAAGGAGTGATGATGTCCAGACTTGAAGAACTCTGTCGACCGTATCTCGCGCTGGTCTGTTCGCGCGGGAATTACGCGCGGTCCGGCGTGCCTGTCGATCCTCAGGCCCTGAAGAACGAGCTGCACGAGGTGCTCAACGGCATCCGGACGAAGTGCGAAGAGGATTCTCTGCTCAAGCGCGAGTTCGAGCGCATCGAAAAGCCGCTTGCGTTTTTCGCCGACTACTGCCTCAAGGAGAGCGACACGTCGCTCGGACACGGCTGGACCGATCTCGGTCGCGAATATAACGAGCTTTCGGGCGATGAGAAGTTCTACGATCTCTTGAGCTCGACAATGGAAGATCCGGAAGCTTCCGAACGGTTGCGTCTTTTCTATCTGATGCTGGGGCTTGGTTTCGAGGGCGTCCATCGCGGGGATGAGGAGTTCATCCAGCGGCGTATGCGGCTCTGTGCGGCGCGCTTCCTGGTGGCGGAAGATCCTGAGGCGAAGCTGCGTCCCGATGTGGCGACGGCCTATCCGTCCCTCTTCCGCCGTCCCCGCGCACTGGCGTTGTGCCTGGTCACGGCACTGGCGCTTGCCGTCGGTGCGCTCGCCGTCAACTATTATCGCTTCTGTTCGGAGACCAATGGCTATCGAGCCGCGTTGCAGGCGGCCCGTTCGCTCGCCGATACCACGGATCTTTCCGGAACGCGTTATGCCGGACCTGGAAAGGAGGTCGGACAATGAGTACTGACCTTTCGCAGATCGCGCTTATCGCTCTCGTCGTTTTGGCGGCGATCGTTTCTCTCCTGGTGCTGTTCCTCGTGATTCGCTGGTTTCTGCGCCTCCGCCGTCGCAATGCGGAGACGGGTGCGCTCAAGAACGATCTCATGGCCTGGCGGAATATCCATTCGCTCGCACAGGGTGGGGATGAGGCCCGACAGGCGAAGGCCGATCTGTCTTCGCGTCTCGGTCAGTTGCGCGCGCTCTTCGAGCTCGGACTTCGTCAGTTGCACGATGAGCACGGTGACGGTAATCATCCGTGGGTGCTTCTTCTCGGCGAGCCGAATGCGGGAAAGTCGTCGTTGCTGGCGAAGTCCGGACTTGACCTGCGCTCCAGTGTGCGCAGCGATTCCGGAGAGAAGCATTCCCTCATGCCCTGGCTCAGTCACGATGGGTTCTGCCTGGATGTAAGCGGGCACGTGTTCTTCGACCGCTGGCTCGAGGGCAGTGGTGCTGAATGGGACGAACTCGTTTCGCTCCTTCGCCGTCATCACGCAAAGCGTCCGCTGGATGGGGTCGTCCTCTGCGTGCCGGCCGATGCGCTGATTGCCGACGATGTGGCGCTGACTCGCGAGAAGACTGCGCTGATCAGTGCCGAACTGCGGCGGCTGGTGACGCGGGTGGGTGCAAACGTACCCTGCCATGTCGTCATCACCAAGTGCGACATGCTGTTCGGTTGGCGCGAATACTACGCTGCGCTTCCCGAGACGGAGCGTCCGCGTCCGTTCGGCTGGCGGAATGAGAACCCGGCAGCCGCCTTTGACGGCGCGGCGTTCGAGGGTTGGTGGCGTGGCGCGGTGGACGCGCTCAAGGCGGGACTCGTCGGCCGTTTGCTGGACGCGTCCTCGCAGGATTCCAGCGTGCCGCGTTTCGCGACCTCCGGTCGGGCGTATCTGCTGCCTGATTCCTTCGATTCGCTCAGGACCAATCTAACGGCTTACCTGAACCGCATCTTCGGAGTCGATGCCTGTCACGGACGTGACCAGTTGCTCTTGACGGGAGTGTTCTTCACTTCGGCTGAAGACGGCGGAACCGTGCTTTCGACAGACCTGGCGAAGTTCTGCGACAAGCGTCCCGAAGACATTCCGCTTCAGACGAGACCGGTTGCCGCGCACGAGGGACTCTTCATTCGCAGCTTCCTGCATGATTTCGTCTTTGGTCGCAAGCTTGCCGCGACCTATACGGCGAAGGCGCTGTTCCGTCGGCAGCTGTTCGGTTATGTGGTGGCGGCCGCGCTTTTGTCTCTCGCGTTCATTTGGGGCATGACTTCGCTTAGACCGCGTGGGGAGCTTGCCGCCCGTCTTGCGAGGGCGACGCAGTTCTGCGAGGAGGTCGCTCGTCATCTGGCCAACGGAGACCTGGCGGCGTCGCCGCTGGTGAAGATCAATGACAAGGGCGAGGTGCGGCTCCTGGACGATCTGCCGCTCTGTGGCAACACCGCCGTGACGCGTCTTAAATATCTGCACCATGCCAAGTCCGCGGCAGTCAGAAGCGAGGTTGCCGGATTCGGATGGTATACGTCCAGTTTGCTGCGTTTCGGGTTCAATCCGAATCTTGGCGTTAGCGGGCGGCGCGCCATCTTCAACCGCGTGAAGTCCGAGATGGTCTTCCTGCCGCTCGTCCGCAGCTTCGAGGCCCACGAGCTTTCGGTGACGAATTCGGCTTTCACCGAAATCCGCAGAGAGGCGTTCAGCAGTTACGGCGAGATTCCGCACATACTGTCGCCGGACTATCAGGATTCGATCGACACCGGCAATTTCCTCAACTATCTGCTGCCGGACATGGGGCCGGACATCGCGCAGCTTCTGAGTTCCTATTATCCAGGTTGCGGCGGCGCAGGGCGTGAGTTCTGTGCGCTCGTTGCCTACGATCTCGATTTCGTGAAGGTCGCGCGGCGGGAGATTCAGGACTTCTTCTTCGCCTGGCGGTCGCTCACGATCTATCCGAATTCCGCCTATCCGATCTTGCGCGACGTGTTGCGCCAGAGTCAGGCCGTTGTCCAGAACGGAGCCGAGATGCACAAGCTTGTCGAGAAGCTGGGCGAAGACGTATCGGCGAATGCGGCGACGCTTGCAGCAGTGCGTACGAAGCTTCTCGAGCAGAAGCGGCGTATGCTCGGCATCAATGCGCACATCGGAGAACTGACCTCGCTTTTCGATGCGATCAATGAATCCGAAAAGCAGTCCGAAGAAAAGCCGAAGACGCTCGACAACGTGGTGGACCCGCTGGCCCTGGCCATCGATGACTATTCCAAGCGACTCGAGCGCGACCGCCGCGAATTCATTTCCGATGTGCGGATTACGACCAGCCAGCTCAATGACCGCATCGCGAGCGCCTATTTCAAGACGCTCAGACCTGAAATGCTGGAAAGGCGTTTCAGTGAAATCAAGAAGACCTTCCATAGAGAGGCCGAGCAGCTCCGTGCGGTCGCCGAGGACGTGCGTAAGAGCGGCATCGGCCGGAAGGTCGTGAATCCGAAGTCGGAGAAGAAGCGCCCGACGATAGAGGTATCGCAGAATCCGTATGTCTACGATATGATGGGCGGACTTTACGAGGCGGCGATCACGATTCTCGAGATGGACGAGTTGACGGATCCGATCAATGTCGGTACGGCGCTCGCCAAGGTGTCCGAGCGAGAGAAGTCGGCGCAGGCGGCCTTGACGGCTGCCGCGGCTTCGGCAACGGAGGATCCGATGGTCAAGTCGCAGCTCGTGACCTGGCGGCGGTTCGTCGCGGCGCAGGCCGCCGAGCACCGTGTGCGCATCCTCAGGAAGTACGTCACGCTGCATCCGCACACCTCGGCCGAGGTCGGGCGTCTTGTATCCAAGCTCGGGGCTACGGAGACCGCGGCGGCGGCAGACCAACGGGCGTTGCTCAGCGATTCGCTCGGTCCGGTGAACTTCATGGATCAGTTCAACGATGCGGGTATGCGCCGGGTGTTCGGTGCGTATTCCGAGGTCCGCCGGCTGATGAATCCGGCAAAGCCGGAGAAGGGTGACGAGAAGAAGGCGCCCACGCCGCCGCCAGAGGTTCCCGGATACCGCGAGATGACTGCCGCGCTGGACGCCTATGAGGCCGAGTACATCAAGTACTGTCGCGATCTTCCCGAGTGCCTCACCGCCGATTTCGGCAACGACTGGGCGTCCTTCCGCGCCAAGTGCGGCACGATCAAGCCCTACGCCGTCAACGGGGCGTTGCAGACGCTTTACCGGCAGATGCTGGACGGCTTGAAGGGGATTCCGACGGCGGGACTTTCCAAGGATCGCGCCAAGGACATCGAGACGGCGGTCGCCCTCGTCAATCGGCGTCTGGCGATTCTGAATTCGACTTTCACCGAGACGTGCATCCGGCAAGTCGGTTCGTGGGCGGTGTTGCCTGTCGATGCCGCGCTGGCCGCCAAGCATCTGAGGGAGGCGCCCGCGAAGACGTTGCTTGCGGATTATCTCGCTGTCTTCGGAACGGACGACAAGACGAATCTGCCGTGGTGGACGACGTTCTTCACGCGCGGACTTAGGATTCTGCAGACGGCCGCGCTTGAACAGGGTGCCGCCAAGCTGAAGAAGGAAGGCGGATGCTTCCTGCGCTTCCCGCTCTGCCGCGATCCGGTCGTCGATACGGTGCTTACGGATGATGCTCTCGCGTCGGCTAACGATGCTTTGCTATCTTGTGGTTGCACTTTGCCGGAAGCGGCGCCGAAGACGGCGGACGATTCGAAGCCAAAGACCGCCGGCAAGGCCGTTCCCGAGGCCGATGAGACCGGCAATCGTCTGCTCGGCATGGTGCGCGGAACCTCCGTACTCAAGGATGCGCACGGCAATGTGCGACGTCCCCCAGTCGATCTTGCGCGCGGCTCCGGAATGATGAAGATAATCGACACGCTGACCGTACGCAAGAA
The DNA here is from genome assembly GCA_002315875.1 of Verrucomicrobia bacterium UBA1727. GTDB lineage: Bacteria > Verrucomicrobiota > Kiritimatiellia > RFP12 > UBA1067 > UBA1067. Next base: position 8,239 of record DCIL01000078.1, read on the forward strand.
CGAGACGGTGTGGACGCTTTCCGTGCCGCCGCTCGCGAAGCGGATGGAGCTTCAGCGCAAGTACTATCCCGAACTTCCGCTTTCGACGGCGCGCTACCGCTATGGCGAGGTCACCATCGCCGGAAAGAGCCGCGGCGGAACCATGTCGCTCGATTCCTCCGAGGAAATCGTCTTCGCCCGCGGTGATTTCAGTGATTCGGATATTCAGCTTTCGTTCTATGAGTTCTCAGATTCGTCCGAAGCCGCGTCCGAGATTGCCTTCAACGGACCCTGGGCGATCTTGCGACTCTACTTCACGCCTGGCTGTGTTGTCGATGCCGGGAAGAAGTCCGTCTATCTTCCGCTGGTCGTGCGCGATTCGCACGGACTTCGTGCGATCTGCTGGCTTTCGCTGAAGTTCAATCGTCCGCAGCCGATGCCGGACGAATGGCCCTCTACCGACAATTGGCTTTAAAGCAACGCGCACGAGTTGAGAATTTGATATAATACAGGCGTTGACTGAAAGATAAGAAGTTCATTAATGGTTGACGACATTGAAAATTTGAAGACGCCTTTGGGCGAAGGAGATGCAGCTTGCGGTGCGAACTGCGAGTATGATGAGCTTTTTCTCGCGCTGGAAAAACTTGCGGTCGGCGAAGAGACGCGAGTAATGGGCGACTCCACAATCGACGGGAAGGATCCGGACTGGCGCGGCGTGCGCAAGAACGCTCTCGCGCTCTGGTCCAAGACGCGCGACTTGCGCGTTGCGGTCTATCTGGCGCTCGCGAATCTGGCGCTCGACGGACTTGCCGGTTTCGCAGACGGGCTTGATCTCGTTCGTTGGCTTTTCGCAGAACAGTGGGACAGCTTCTGGCCGCGGCTCGATCCTGACGACGACAATGATCCGCTCGAGCGCATGAACACGGTGACGATGCTCTCGCCGCCTTCGGGCGCGTTTGATGATCCGATCCGCTTCGTTCGTCTCTTCCGCGGCGTTCGCCTCGTGCCAGTGGGTCCCATTTACACGTTGCGCGACCTGTTGATTGCCGAGGGCGAGCTTGACGCCGGAGACGAAAAGGTCGACTCCGCGCTGCTGACGGCCGAGATCATGGGCGTTTCCAGTGACGTCATCATCGCGCAGGCGGCGGCGGTCGAGCGCATCGCGGATTGCGTTCGTCAGATTGCCGACATCTTCGACGAGAAAACGAAGGGCGCCTACGTCCTTTCGTTCCAGACGCTCACTGACGAGCTTAAGGTCCTTCGGCGCTTCTACGCGAAGTTCACGCACGCAGCGGCTCCTGCGTCCAATACGGAAGAGGCGTTGCCAGGCGAGATTCCGCCGGTCACGGTGTCAATTCCTGCGAAGTCCGCCGCGTTTGACCTGGCGAACTTCCGGGCGCAGAACCGGTCCGAGGCGTTGGCGCTGCTGAAGAAGGGCTGCGAGTATTTCCGTTCGGCCGAGCCGACGAGTCCCGTGCCGTACCTGGTCGAGCGCGCGCTCCGGATGGCCGACATGAATTTCATGGATCTGCTGACCGAGATCGATCCGTCCGGCGCCGATCGCGGCCGCGACATCCTCGGCGTGCGTGGAGAACAGGGTTGAGTGGTTTTAAGTTGAGAATAAGGTAAATCGAACCAGTAACAGAAAGGAACAAAGAACATGGCAAGCAAAAGCTCGCAGAAGTTCATAGGCAAGAACCGTGCGCCGCGGGTGCAGGTCGAGTATGATGTGGAGCTGTACGGCGCCGAGAAGAAGGTCAACCTGCCGTTCGTGGCGGGCGTGATGGCCGATCTCTCCGGCGATCCGAAGGAACCGCTCGCGAAGGTCGAGGACCGCAAGTTCCTTGATATTGACTGCGACAACTTCAATGACCGGTTGAAAAGCATGCAGCCGCGCGTTGCGACGCGCGTGCCGAATGCGCTGACCGGTGAGGGTGAGCTGCCTGTCGATCTGACGTTCGAGTCGATGGACGACTTCTCGCCCGCGGCAGTTGCGGCGAAGACGGAAGGCCTCAAGGACATCCTCAAGGCGCGTCAGGAGCTTTCCAACCTCCTCTCGTACATGGATGGCAAGGCCGGTGCCGAAGATTTGCTCGACAAGATCCTCAAGGATCCTGCGCTCCTCAAGGCCCTCTCGCAGAAGGCGAAGGAGAATGCGGCGTCCAAGGATGAAGAGAAGAAGGGAGAATAAGACATGGTAGAAGCACTGAAGGCAGACGAGCTCAAGGCCGAAACCCTTGAGATGAGCGATTTCGAAAAGCTCCTCAATCAGGAGTTCAAGCCGAAATCGGACGAGGCTAATCTCGCCGTGCAGAGCGCGGTGAAGACGCTGGTCGGGCAGGCGCTCGAGAACGCGGCGCTCGTCTCGACGAATTCCGTGAAGACGATCGAGGGCATCATCGCCGAGCTCGATAAGAAGCTCAGCGCGCAGGTGAACCTGATCATCCACGACGAGAAGTTCCAGCAGCTCGAGAGCGCCTGGCGCGGTCTCAGCTACCTCGTGAACAACACGCAGACGAGCGAGTCGCTCAAGATCCGCGTAATGAACATCTCGAAGAAGGACCTCGCGAAGACCTTGAAGAAGTTCAAGGGAACGGCTTGGGATCAGAGTCCGATCTTCAAGAAGCTCTACGAAGACGAGTACGGCACGGCGGGCGGCGAGCCCTTCGGCTGCCTGATCGGCGACTACTACTTCAATCACACCGCGCCGGATCTCGAGGTCCTCAAGGGTGTGGCGCAGATCTCCGCGGCGGCCCATATGCCGTTCATCTCCGCGGCGGATCCGTCGATCATGAACTTCGATTCGTGGCAGGAGCTTTCGAATCCGCGCGATCTGACGAAGATCTTCGGCACGCCCGAATACGCGGCGTGGCGTAGCTTCCGTGAGAGCGAAGACAGCCGCTACGTGGCGCTGACGATGCCTCGCGTCCTTTCGCGCATGCCCTACGGTCCCACGACGAATCCGGTTGAGGAATTCGCGTTCGAAGAGGATACCGGTGCCGGCGCGAGCGAGAAGTACAACTGGATGAACGCGGCCTATGCGATGGGCGTGAACATCAACCGCTCGTTCGCCGAGTACGGCTGGTGCGCGCGCATCCGCGGCGTCGAGTCCGGCGGTACGGTCGAGGCCCTGCCTGCGCACACGTTCCCGACGGACGACGGCGGCGTTGCGATGAAGTGTCCGACTGAGATTGCGATCACCGATCGCCGCGAGGCGGAACTCTCGAAGAACGGCTTCCTGCCGCTCTGCCACTGGAAGAACACCGACTATGCGGTCTTCCTCGGCGGACAGACGGTCAACAAGCCGCAGGAATATGATAATCCCGATGCGACGGCGAACGCCCAGCTTTCGGCGCGTCTTCCGTATATCTTCGCGACCTGCCGCTTCGCCCACTACCTCAAGTGCATCGTCCGTGACAAAGTCGGTTCCTTCAAGGAGTGCGCTGATATGCAGCGCTGGCTCTCGAACTGGATCGCCAACTATGTCACCGGTGACCCGAATGCGTCCGATGAGGTCAAGGCGAAGTATCCGCTCGCCGAGGCGAAGGTCGAGGTCGAGCCGGTCGAGGGCAATCCCGGTTACTACACCGCCCGCTTCTACTTGCGTCCGCACTATCAGCTCGAGGGTCTTACGACGTCGCTGCGCCTCGTCTCTAAGGTTCCGAGCGGAGCGGCGTGAGACAAGGAAAAAGGAAAAAGGAAAAAGGAAAAGGGAAAAAGAAAAGGGAAAAGTTTAAGACCTAAGGTCAAACGTTAAAAGAAAGGATAAAAGAAAATGACAAGTGATTTCTTCATCAAGATTGACGGCATTGACGGACAGTCAGAGGACAAGGGCCACTCCAAGTGGATCGAAGTCATCGGTTACACGTTCGGTGGCAAGCAGAACGTGACGATCCAGCGCGGGGCCGACGTGTCCGGCCGCGGACAGTTCGAGCCGCTCACGTTCAAGCACCCGGTCGACAAGGCGACCCCGAAGCTCCAGCAGTTCTGCATGAACGGCCAGAAGATTCCGAAGGTCGAACTCAGCGTCTGCCGCGCCATCGCTGGCGCCCAGACCGAGGTCCTGAACGTCAAGCTCGAGAACGTCAAGATCGCGTCCGCGATCGTGTCGACCGAGGAGAACAACGGCGTCGTTGATCCGGTTGAAACCGTTCAGCTGGTCGCGGGCAAGATGACCTGGAAGGTTACGCCCATCAAGGCCGACAACACGAAGGATGGCGCCATCGAGGCGGCGTTCGATCAGATCACCAACTCGTAACGGGAGGGTGATCCAACGGTGAGCGACGCATCGGCAGCGCAGTCGGGAGAGCTCTATCTCCCGTGTGTCATGACGCGGCTTACCGACCAGAACCCCGAGGTGCGCGTGGAGAGATATCCCCATGCCATCTCGGTGGTTGCACTTCGGAGGAGTGTGCTGGCCAACGTCAGCATGATTCTCAATTCGAGCAGTCATCCGCAGAGTTCTGCCTGGCGGAATGATTCGGAGGTGACGGACTCCGTAATCGGAATGGGTCTCGGTGACTTCTGCGGCGTTTCCCATAGCCGCGAACGGCGCGAGAAGCTGCGGCATGACATTCTCCATCAGCTTTCCGTCTTCGAACCACGACTCGACAGCAGTGTCACCGTGGTGAATTTCTTCGCCGAACAGGAGCAGCCCTCGTCAGGCATCCTCGATTTGGAAATACGCAGCATCATATCGGTCGTACCCTTGAAAGAGGAATTCGTCTTTCGAGCGCGTCTGAATCTCGAAACCGGCGAGGCCCGGCTTGAAGCGGACATTGCAATCTGATGAACTTCATCGATTATTATCGCGAGAACCTCGACCACATCCGCGGCATCGCCTCGGAATTCGCAGCGGAATTTCCCAAGATTGCCGCGCGGCTCGAACTCTCGGAGCAGAACTGCCAGGATCCGTATGTGGAGCGACTTCTCGAGGGTGCGGCGTTTTTGGCAGCGAGGGTCGAGAACAAGCTCGACCGCGGGTTCCCCCGTCTTCTGGAGACGGTGCTCTCCTCGGCTTCGCCGCTGGCCGTGTGTCCGGTGCCGTCCTATGCAGTCCTGCAGCTCAAGCCCGACTCCGGTGATGAGCGGCTTAGAAGCGGCGTTACGATTCCGACGGGGACGGCCTTCAGCTGTGCGGTGGACGGTGTGCGCACTCCCTGTACCTACACGACGTTGGACGATACGCTCATTTCCAACGTCCATCTCGCCGAGGCGAAATACCTGACCCGTGAACTCGGCGGTTACGGCATCGACGCACAGGCCGCCCTGAGCCTTAAGCTGGTGCCATCTTCGGGGAACGGCGCGGCGAGCGTTCCTGATTCGCTGACGTTCTACATCGATCTGCCAGAAGGGGAATCGTCGCTTCTGCAGGGACAGCTTTGCGGCGATTTCGCAGGCGTCTACATCCGCCGTAACGGAGAGACGAAGCGGCTTAACGGCGTCCGTGTCGACATTCCCACCTACGCCAATCAGCCGGCGGACGGTGCAGGTTCCTTGCACGGACTCGCCACGTTGCAGCGTTTCTTCGCCTGTCCTCATCTTTTCAAGTTCGTCCGACTCAGCGGACTTTCCGAAGTCGGTGCGGCGGACGGCGTCGAACTTCTGATTGCGCTCAACCGCCGTGAGCCGCTGTTCATTCGTTCGCTCGAGACCTCGATGCTGCGCCTTGACTGCGTGGCAGTGGTAAATGTCTTCGAGCGCCGTTCGGACCGAACCGAATACCGCGGCGACTACGAACACCACGTTCTGCCCGACAGATCCGCGCCGCGGGACTACGAGGTCTTCCGCGTGCTTTCGCTCGAGGCGTATGACGAGCGCAACCAGTTGCTGCTGACGGCCTGCGATACTTATGGCTCCGATGCCGAAGACCGTTTTGTGCCCCATCGGCGCGAGCATGTCGTCCATCCCGGCACGGCGCGCTCGTCCTATCATGGTGGCGAGGTGTTCGTCGCGCTCGCCGGTCCCGGCTATTCCGAGAACCGCGGCTCCATCCGGCAGATCGCGGCGAAACTCCTCTGCACCAACCGCGATGTTCCGCTGCTCATCCGCCGCGAAACGCCGCTTTCTCCGCCCGCAGGTTCGCCGGTCACCTCCGCGTCCTTCCTGATTCAGCCGTCACGTCCGCATCCGCCGTCGATGGCGGCGGCGTCCAAGGAGGACTGGGAAAAGCTTTCTCACCTTACCTTCAATCTCTCGTCGCTTCTCTGGAAGAACGGGACGATGGCAGTTGGGCTTCTGCGGGACCTCGTGCGGTCCTATGGCGCGGGCTTCGGAGATGCGGCCGAGCGGTTGGCGGACGGCATACGCTCGCTTGAAGCCAAGCCGCGCACCTTCCGTTTTATCAGGTCCGGAGCGGTCTATTTCGAAAGCGGATGGGATGTGCGGGTGCTGCTGGACGAGACGACTTGCGTTGGGTCCGGCGTCTTCACGTTCGCCTTGGTGCTTAAGGACCTTTTGTTCGCATACGTTCCGCTCGGCTCGTGTGTCGAACTGTCCGTCGGCACTGACAAGCGCGAACATCCGTACGTGTGGCGGAGTTAAGCCATGGCTGAAACGGTCAAGGACATCATCAGGTACTACCAGCGTCTCGCGAAGGGGGGACGCAGTGAACCGGATTTCTTTGAGTTCGTTCGCCGCATCGAGAGCGTGGAGGGACGCCATGAAGTCGGCAGGAGTACGGAGCGCGCCCACGAGCCGATGCGCTTCGGACAGATGCCTCATCTCAACTATGCGGAATCCGCGATTGCCGAAATCGTAGACCGTGCGCTGCCCGGCGTCTTCGTCAACTTCTTTGGTCTGTGGGGTCCGAACGGACCCATGCCTCTTGAGTTGACCGGCTATGTCTACCGGCGCATGCACAATCACGGAGACAATGCTCCCCGGCGTTTCGCGGACATCGTCAACCACCGCTTTCTCGGACTTTACTATCGCGCCTGGAAGGCCGTTGAGCAGGCTGCGCTCTTTGATAAGCCCGGTGGCGGACTCGTCGCCAAGGTCTCGAGCGCACTCGCCGGCGAACCGTGCCGCGGAACGCACCTCTCGTCCTATGACGCGGCGCGCTGGAGCGGACTCTTTGGAGTCGCGTCCAAGAGTCGGGACGGACTGACGACGCTTTTGAGAAGTGCGCTCAAGCTTCCCGTGGTAATTCGCGACGGACTTGAAAGCGAGGGCAAGATTCCGTCGGAGAGTCGCTGCCGGCTCGGACGAAGCGGTGTCGCCGAACTCGGTGTCTCAACGCAGCTCGGCTCGCGCTTTAGGACGCGCACGCGGCAGTTTTCGATTGAGATTCGTTCCTTGACTTATCGTCAGGCATTGGAGCTGTTTCCCGGCTTGCCCGGTTACCGGCGTATTTGCGAACTCGTCCAGTGCTACTTGGATCGTCCGCTTGATTGGGAACTTTGTCTTGTTGTTAAGACCGATACGGTGCCTGCAACAAGTTTAAGTGGAAAGTGTCAACTCGGGCGTTCGGTATTCCTCGGACGTCCGCAGGGGGGTGTCCAACGTACGGTCATAGGCGCCTCGCGTCTCGCCGCGGCTGAGAAACGGCGGCAGTACAGCAGAATTTGAAGAAGGGAGGTCGGAATGGCTAAGCTAAAGCGCATGCAGATGTTCTCGAAGCTCGACAAGGTCGCCTATCAGGCGATGGAGTCCGCTACGGTACTTGCTAAAACCAGGGGGAATCCGTATGTCGAGCCCGTGCATTGGATCAATCAGATCGTCATGTCCGCGGACACCGACTGGCACGCGGCGATCAGGAAGTTCGAGATTGACGAGGCGAAGCTTGCAAAAGATCTCGTCGAGGCGATGGATCGCCTGCCGCGCGGTGCTTCGTCCATTTCCGACTTTGCCAATTCAGTCGAGATGCTGATCAAGGAAGCGTGGATGGTGACGTCGCTCGTCTTCAGCGAGAGCGCAATCCGCACCGGACACCTTTTGATCGCGATGCGTTCGCAAACCGAGCTCGCTCGCTATCTGCTGGACATCAGCAGCGAATTTGCCAAGGTGAATCCGGAACTTCTGCAGGAGAATTTCAAAGAGATAGTCGCTTCCTCTTCCGAGCAGTCCGTTATCCCGTCAGCGGGCACGTCCGGTGCCACCGGTCAGGCCGGCGAGATGATGAACCCTGCAATGGGCGGCAAGGGCGAGGCGCTTCGTCTCTATACCGTCGACATGACCGCCGCCGCCAAGGAAGGCAAGAGCGATCCCGTGGTTGGACGCGATGCCGAGGTCCGTAAGATCGTGGATATCCTCATGCGCCGCCGTCAGAACAATCCGATTCTGACCGGTGAGGCGGGCGTCGGTAAGACGGCCGTCGTCGAGGGGTTTGCTCAGCGGCTTGCGGCCGGCGACGTGCCCGACTGTCTTAAGGGGACGCGTCTATTGTCCCTCGACATCGGTCTTCTTCAGGCGGGTGCAAGCATGAAGGGTGAATTCGAGAATCGTCTTAAGTCCGTCATCGATGAGGTCCAGGGCTCGGAGGATCCGATAATTCTTTTCATCGATGAAGCCCACACGCTCATCGGTGCAGGCGGCGCGGCGGGACAGAACGACGCGGCGAATCTACTGAAGCCCGCTCTTGCCCGCGGCCAGCTCCGCTGCATCGCGGCAACTACCTGGGCAGAATACACCAAGTATTTCGAGAAAGATCCTGCACTTGCGCGGCGCTTTCAGAATATCTATGTCGATGAACCGGATGACGAGAAGGCGATACAGATGCTGCGCGGCAGTGTCGGAAAGCTTGAGAAGCATCATGGCGTAATCATCTTGGACGAGGCGCTTGCCTCCGCCGTCACCCAGAGCCGTCGTTACATTCCAGCGCGGCTCTTGCCGGACAAGGCCGTCAGCATTCTCGATACCGCCTGCGCGCGGGTCGCGCTCACTCAGAACGCCGAACCGGCTGAACTCGAGTATACCCGCCGCCGCATCGAGGCGCTTACGCTTGAACGTGAGATCCTGAACCGTGAGGTGGCGGCAGGCGATGACCATGAAGGGAAGCTTGCTAATATTGCCGATGAACTTGATGAGCTGAACGCTAAGAGGTCTCAGCTCGAAGAACGTCTTGAGACCGAGCGCAAGCTCGCCGGCGAATATCTGGAACTGCGGCGTGCCGCGGCAGGTGAAGGTGTAGGTGTAGGTGTAGGTGGAGAGGCGATGGCGAAGTTGTCTGAGCTTCGGACGGTTCAGGGGGAGAGTCCGATGGTCTCGCCCGTTGTTGATGCTCAGGCCGTAGCCACCATCATTTCGGAGTGGACCGGCATTCCGCTCGGACGCATGGTGAAGAATGAGATCAGTTCGATTCTGAACCTTGGCGACGAGCTCGACAAGCGCGTCATCGGCCAGCGGCATGGACTTGATGCAATCGCTCGCCGTGTCCTCACTTCGCGCGCTCAGCTCGCCGATCCGAATCGTCCGATCGCAGTAATCATGCTTGCTGGTCCTTCGGGAGTCGGCAAGACCGAGACTGCGCTTGCGCTTGCGGAGCAGGTCTATGGCAGCGAGACGAACATTGTCACCATCAACATGAGCGAATTCCAGGAGGCGCATACGGTCTCGACGCTGAAGGGAGCGCCGCCCGGATACGTCGGATACGGAGAAGGAGGCGTGCTCACCGAAGCGGTGCGTAAGAAACCGTATTCGGTCGTCCTCCTCGATGAGATTGAGAAGGCGCATCCTGACGTTCATGAGATATTCTTCCAGGTGTTCGACAAAGGACAGATGGAGGACGGTTCCGGCCGGATGATCAACTTCCGTAACACGGTGATCATTCTCACCACGAATGTCGGCGATGATGTGGTCATGCAGATGTGTCAGGATGAAGATCACCTGCCGACGCCCGATCAGCTCGAGGAGGCGATACGTCCTGCGATGCTGAAGAAGTTCCCCGCGGCGCTTCTCGGACGTCTCAACGTCATTCCCTATTATCCGCTCGGAAAGAAGGCGCTCAAGAGCATTGTCGATCTCAAGCTCGGCAAAGTGGTGAAGCGGGTGGCGGAGAACTACGATGCGATGCTCGAATACACCGATGCGGTGCGGGATGAGATCCTGCGGCGCTGTAACAACGTGAACTCCGGCGCGCGTCTCATCGATGCGGTCGTCAATAACGAGCTTCTGCCCGAGATCTCCGGTGCGTTTCTCAGGCAGATCATGGAAGGCAAGTCCTTCTCCGCTGTGCAGATTGACGCCAAACCTGATGAGAATCGGTTTGTCTACCGCTTTGCCACCCGGAAGTAGGCGCGCTGTCGCACCGTGTGTTTTAGTTGAAGGCGAGAGTTGAAGTTGAAGAGTGGACGCGATAGAAACCCAATATTTTCAGGCCTCGTGCGGGGTCTGTCCCCAATGGTCATCTCTGCACTTCTCCTCGTCGGTTGCGCGACGCCGCAGTTCACGAACCCCGTCGGCTCGGGCGAGTCTCCCGACCCGTGCGTCGTCTGGGACGCCGGCACGGAATATTACTACTTGCTCTTCACGCGCGGCAAGGACGTCTGTCTCTTCCGCTCGAAGTCCGTCGCGAATCTCCGTGACGGCGAGACGAGGGTCGTCTATACGCCGCGGAACGAGGATGGGATCTACGGTGCGATTTGGGCGCCCGAGATGCACAAGGCGCCGAACGGCAGATGGTATGTCTATACTTCCGGCCGCTCAAGCCGGGGAATCCCTGGGGTCCGAAGCGTCTCTTCATTCTCGAGTCGAAGACATCCGATCCGTTCGACGGTTTCGTCTACAAGGGGAAACCGGCGCCCGATCTCTTTGCCATCGACCCGACGGTCTTGACGTGGAAGGACGGCAAGCAATACATCTGCTACTCGCAGGTCAAGAACGGACAGATCCTCGTCATCCGCGAGATGGAGAATCCCTGGACGTTCGGCAAACGCGAAGCCGAGATCGCGCATGCGGAGCTCCCCTGGGAACTTCTGGACCAGAAGATTAACGAAGGGGCGTTCTTCGTGCGCAGTCCGGACGGCAAGCGGCTTTTCATCATCTATTCCGCCAACGGGTGTTGGTGCGATGACTATGCGTTGGGCGTCCTCGAGTTTACGGGCGGCGACTTGTGCGACGCGAAGAACTGGAAGAAGCATCCGAAACCGCTGCTCGTCAAGGGCAACGGCGCTTTCGGTCCGGGACACGCCACGTTTTTCCATTCGCCGGACGGGCGGGAGCTTTGGTGCGCCTATCATGCGTTGCGTGCCTCGAATCCGGAGCGCAAGCCGGCGACGCGCTGGTTAAACTTCCAGAAGGTCGATTTCGACGAGACGGGATATCCCGTGATGGGCGTCTGCAACGGCTCCGGCCCACACCCCGCCCCTGGCGACAAGTGAAGAAGGTGTAGAGTTGCGTTGCGTGTTGACTGAGTAGCGTTGAAAATAGTATAATACCGAAGATTAGACCCAAAGAGTCTTTTTAAACTGACAGTAAGGAGAAAAATAAAATGGCAAGTCCTAAGAATCGTGTGTCCAAGCGTCGTAAACGCGAGCGTGTTGCTTCCCTCGAGAAGCCGATCCTCGCTCAGGTTGCGACCTGTCCCGCCTGCGGAGCGGCGGTTCGTTCCCATCGTGCGTGCACGAAGTGCGGCACTTACAAGGGCCGCAAGGTCGCTGAGGCGAAGTAAGCCGAGGCAGAGAATTTAGCTAAGGAGGCCCGTATGACGCGGATTGCCCTTGATGCAATGGGGGGTGATTACGCCCCCGGTCAGATTGTTGTCGGCGCAGTTGAAGCTGCTGCTGGTGTGCCTGACGTGAAGGTTCTTCTCGTCGGTCAGCTTGCACCTATCCAAGCCGAACTCGACAAACTTGAACCTAAGCTCAAGACCGCCGCGCAACAGGCAATAGAAAAGGGCACGCTCGAAATCGTCCATGCTCCGGACATTGCGGAGATGGATGAATCGCCCGTAGATGCGGTCAAGAAGAAAAAGGACTGCTCGATCAACGTGGCGATGCGACTGGTGAAGGAAGGCCGTGCGGATGCGTTTGTTTCCGCCGGCAATTCCGGAGCGGTCGCGACGAGCGCGATCCTTACCCTTGGTCGCATTCCGGGCGTGAAGCGTCCCGCGATCGCGACGGTGATGCCGAACCGCAATCCGAAGCGTCCGCTTCTCGTGCTCGATGCCGGCGCCAACATGGACTGTCATCCCGAATGGCTTGTCCAGTTCGCGATCATGGGTAACGCCTATTCGAAGGCGGTGCTCAAGCGCGGCGTGCCGGCGATCGGTCTCGTGTCGATCGGCACTGAGGACTGCAAGGGCAATGAGATGACGAAGGCGACCTTCCCGCTGCTCAAGGAAGTGAAGGACATCAACTTCGTCGGCAACATCGAGGGCAAGGATCTTTACAAGGGGCATATCGACGTTGCGGTCTGTGACGGCTTCGTCGGCAACGTCATTCTGAAGACGACCGAGTCGATCGCGAAGGCCATCGGCTACTGGCTCAAGAAGGAGTGCTTCAAGGGTCCGTTGCGTTTCCTCGGGGCAATCCTGCTGAGGGGCGCGTTCCATTCCATGAAGCGGCAGCTTGATCCTGATATTTACGGAGGCGCGCCGCTTCTCGGAGTTCCGCATCCCGTGATCATCGGTCACGGCAGTTCGTCCCACAAGGCGATTTACTACGCGGTCAAGGCCGGTGTGGCCGCGGCGACAAACAATGTCAGTGGGCTCATCGCCAAGGCGATTGAGGATTACGTCGAGGATCACAAGCAGAAATGAGCGAATACAATTTTACCGCCATAGAGAAGAAATGGCAGCGTTACTGGCTGGAGAACAAGACCTTTAAGACGGAGGGCAAGTCCTCCAAGCCGAAATTCTACTGTTTGGACATGTTTCCGTATCCTTCGGGGGCGGGCCTCCACGTGGGGCATCCCGAAGGTTACACCGCGACCGACATCCTCTGCC
>DCIL01000078.1:21163-21512 GCA_002315875.1 Verrucomicrobia bacterium UBA1727
CCGATGGGGTGGGACGCGTTCGGTCTGCCCGCCGAACAGTATGCGGTCGAGACCGGTACGCATCCGTCGATCACGACGAAGAAGAACGTCGACCGCTTCCGCGAGCAGATCCGCTCGCTCGGGTTCTCGTATGACTGGGATCGTGAGGTCAACACGACCGATCCGAAGTATTACAAGTGGACGCAGTGGATTTTCGAGCAGCTCTACAAGAAGGGCCTCGCCTATGTGGCCGAAGTTCCGGTGAACTGGTGTCCGGCGCTCGGTACGGTGCTCGCGAACGAAGAGGTCATCGACGGCAAGTCGGAGCGCGGCAATCATCCCGTGATCCGCAAGCCGATGCGCCAGTGGA
>DCIL01000078.1:21537-22397 GCA_002315875.1 Verrucomicrobia bacterium UBA1727
TGCTCAAGATCACCGAATACGCCGACAAGCTCCTTGAGGGGCTCGACGAACTTGACTGGCCTGAGGGTGTCAAGGAGATGCAGCGCAATTGGATCGGGAAATCGACGGGTGCGCTCGTGGATTTCCAGGTCAAGATTGCTGATGCTGGAGAGTTGAAGTCGAGAGTTGAAGTTGAAGAACCGAGGATTACAGTTTATACTACCAGGTGTGATACCTTGTTCGGGGCGACTTACATGGTGCTTTCGCCGGAGCACAAGCTGGTGGCGAAGTGGCTTGACGAGGGTGTAATCAAGAATGGCGACGCGGTTAGGGAGTATCAGAAGAAGGCCGCGTCCAAGTCCGACCTCGAGCGCACCGAGCTCAACAAGGAAAAGACCGGCGTCCGTCTCGAGGGTGTGACGGGGTTAAATCCGGTGAACGGTTCTGAGTTGCCGATCTTCATTTCCGACTACGTGCTCGCCACTTACGGTACTGGCGCGATCATGGCCGTGCCCGCGCATGACGAGCGCGACTTTGATTTTGCCAAGGTCTTCGATCTGCCGATTGTCAAGGTAGTTGAGAAGGGTGAGATTGTTGAGAAGGTCGGGGGCGTCGAGAATCTGCCGAAGGATCCCGTTCCGTATACGGAGGATGCGGCGTTCACCGACATCGCAACGGGTGTGATGGTATCGTCCGGCTTCCTTACGGGGCTTTCCGTCGATGATGCGCGCAAGGCGATGATCAAGTGGCTCGAAGAGAAGGGCGTCGGCAAGGCGAAGACGCAATACAAGCTTCGCGACTGGCTCTTTTCTCGTCAGCGTTACTGGGGTGAGCCGTTCCCCGTCATTCACTGGGCGGACGGCACGCAGACGCTGGTGGAC
>DCIL01000078.1:22493-24966 GCA_002315875.1 Verrucomicrobia bacterium UBA1727
GCGAAGGCGACGGACTGGGTGAATGTCACTCGTGCGGACGGGGTCAAGGGTGTTCGCGAGACGAACACGATGCCTCAGTGGGCGGGTAGTTGCTGGTATTATCTGCGCTATATCGATCCCACGAATGACAAGGCGTTCTGCGATCCGGAGCTCCTCAAGGAGTGGTTGCCGGTCGACCTTTACGTCGGTGGTGCGGAGCACGCGGTGCTGCATCTTCTCTACAGTCGCTTCTGGCATAAGGTGCTCTTCGATCTCGGACTCGTTCCTACTTCGGAGCCGTTCAAGCGTCTCGTCAATCAGGGGATGATTCTCGGGATGGCGTACAAGAACAAGCGCGGCGTCCTCATTCCGATGGATAACGTTAAATGGATCGATGGGAAACCGTACGGCCCTGCGAATTGGGGACTGGAGAAAGGTGACTCTGAGCTCGAACTTCTTACGGAGTTCCCGGCGAAGATGTCGAAGTCGCTCAAGAACGTGGTGAATCCCGATGACGTCATCCGTGACTTCGGCGCAGATTCGCTCCGTCTCTACGAGATGTTCATGGGTCCGTTGCAGGTCGTCAAGCCCTGGCAGACCTCGGGCGTCAAGGGCGTGCACAATTTTCTCAAGCGCGCCAACCGCCTCGTCACCGAGACGAAGATCGAAGAGCGCGAAATGACGAAGGCCGAGGCGAAGTCGCTGGCGACCATGGTCAAGAAGGTCGGCGATGACCTCGAGGCGATGGCCTTCAATACGGGCATTTCCGCGATGATGGTCTTCATCAACGAGGCCGAGGATTTCGCGAAGGGCGGCTCGTTGCCGAAGAAGTACGTCAGCGATTTCGTGCTTTGTCTCGCGCCGTTCGCCCCGCACCTGGGCGAAGAGCTCTGGCAATTCCTCGGGTCGACGGACTCGCTTGCCTACGCGCCGTGGCCCGAGTATGATGCGAAGGCGCTGGTTGAAGACGAGATCGAGATTCCGGTGCAGGTTCTCGGCAAGCTGCGCGGGCGCATTATGGTGCCGGTCGCGGCTACGCCTGCGGAAATGGAGGCGATCGCCCGCGGCAATGCGGACGTGGCGAAGTTCCTCGAAGGCAAGACGGTGGTGAAGGTCATCGCCGTTCCTAAGCGGATGGTCAATTTCGTAGTGAGGTAAGGTCTTGTCAGCTACTCAATTCGATACGGCTCAGGCGAAGGCGGCGGTGCTCACCGAGGCGCTGCCGTACATTCAGGACTTCAAGGGCTCGACCGTGCTGATCAAGCTCGGCGGCAGCGTCATGGAAGTCGAGGAGAATCTCGAGTCGATCATGGACGATGTCGCGTTCTTGAATGCGGTGGGCATTCGTGTCGTGATCGTGCATGGCGGCGGCAAGGCGATATCGAAGGCGATCAAGGAGTCGGGGCACGAGCCGAAGTTCGTGGAAGGGCTCAGGGTCACCGATTCCGAGACGATGGAAATCGTCCGCCGCACTCTCAACAACGTGGTGAATCCGGATCTCGTTTCCCGCCTTCAGAAGCGCGGCGCGAATGCGCGGCCGCTGCACGGCAACTGGCTGTTCGGGGCGAAGAAGATCACGACGCCCGATCGCGGTTACGTCGGCGAGGTGACGAGCGTCACCGAGCGTGCGGTCGTCGAGATGCTCGATGCGCATATCATTCCGGTGGTGACTCCGCTCGGCACCGGTGACGACGATCATCATCTTTACAACATCAACGCCGACTATGCCGCGGCGGCCCTGGCGAAGAAGCTGAAGGTGAGGAAGTTCGTCCTCGTCAGCGACGTGCCCGGGCTCATGAAGGATCCTGAGGATCCGAATACGCTTTTTTCCACTCTACGCCTGGACGAAATCGATTCGCTCAAGGCGGACGGTACCATCTCGGGGGGGATGCTCCCGAAAATCGAGAGCTGCTGTGCGGCGATTCGCGAAGGGGTGCGCAAGGTGCACCTCGTCGACGGACGGATGTCGCACTCGCTCTTACTTGAAATATTCACGCGTAATGGCGTGGGAACGGAGATAAAAGAATGAGCAAATCCAGCGAAATCATCGAACTTTACAAGTCCAAGGTCATGCCGGTGTATGCTCCTTCAGTGGTCGTCTCCGGTGGTAAGGGAATCACCGTGCGCGATGCGGACGGCATGAGCTATTACGATTTCACCAGCGGCATCGGCGTCAACGCCGTCGGCTACGGCAACAAGAAGGTCGTCGAGGCGATTCAGAACCAGGCCGCGGCGCTTTGTCATTGCTCGAACCTCTTCGTGAATGCGCCGGCGACGATTCTGGCGGACAAGCTCGTTGAGTTGTCCGGCCTCAACGGCAAGGTGTTCTTCGCGAACTCGGGCGCCGAGGCGAACGAGGCGGCGCTCAAGCTTGCGCGCAAGTGGGGCGCGGCGAATGGTGGACGCTACGAGGTCGTCACCTTCCGTCAGGGCTTCCACGGCCGCACCCTCGCCACCGTCGCCGCCACCGCGCAGGCGTGGTGCCAGGAAGGGT
>DCIL01000078.1:25113-26369 GCA_002315875.1 Verrucomicrobia bacterium UBA1727
CGACCGAGGAGTTCATGAAGGGCGTGCGCGCGCTTTGCGACGAGAAGAATCTGCTGATGATCGTGGACGAAGTGCAGACCGGCATCGGCCGCACCGGCAAGTGGTTCGCCTGGCAGAACTTCGACATCAAGCCCGATCTCTTCACCTGCGCGAAGGCGCTCGGCGGGGGACTTCCGATGGGTGCGCTCGTCTCGAATGCAAAGCTCGCCGATGTCTTCACCGCCTCTTCCCATGCCTCCACCTTCGGGGGCAATCCGGTCGCGGCCGCCGCGGCGAATGCCGTCATTTCGGTAATCGAAGAGGAAAAGCTTCTCGATAACTGCGTGAAGGTCGGTGCCGTTCTCAAGGAGCGGCTTGAGGAATTCGCCGACAAGTACGACAAGCTGCTCGAGGTCCGCGGCATGGGGCTCATGCTCGGCATCGTCACCGAGGTTCCGGCCAAGGACGTCGTCGAGGCGTTCAAGGCGCAGGGACTGCTGACGCTCACCGCGGGCGAGCACGTCGTTCGTCTGCTGCCGCCGCTCACGCTGACCGAAGAAGATCTCGACGATGTCTGCGACATGATTTCCGACGCGCTCGACTGCACTTTCGGCGAGGGCTGAGTATTTTTCAAGGAGAACGGATGAGGAAGATTGTTGTAACCAGCGCGCTTCCGTATGCCAACGGTGACATTCACCTCGGGCATCTCGTGGAGTACATTCAGACCGATTTCTGGGTGCGCTTCCAGAAGCTGCGCGGAAATGAGTGCGTTTACATTTGTGCGGACGATACCCACGGCACGCCGATCATGATTCGTGCCCGTAAGGAAGGCATTACGCCCGAGGAACTAATCGCCCGCTCGCACGCGACCCATCTCAAGGATTTTTCCGATTTCCAGATCTCCTTCGACAATTACTATTCGACCAATTCGCCCGAGAACAAGGCGCTTTCGGAGCAGATCTATCTTGCCGCGGAAAAGCAGGGCTTCATCTCCAAGAAGACGACGCCCCAGCTTTACTGCGAACATTGCAAGATGTTTCTGCCGGACCGCTTCGTTAAGGGTACGTGTCCGAAGTGCGGAGCCGAGGGTCAGTACGGCGACAGCTGCGACAAGTGTGGCTCGACCTACGGTGCGGAAGAACTGGGCAATCCCGTCTGCACGACGTGCGGCGCGACTCCGGTCGTTAAGGATTCCGAGCATCTGTATTTCGAACTCGAGCCGCAGCACGACTATCTGCGTGAATGGATTCCAGGCCACACGACGAGCGATGTCTCCA
>DCIL01000078.1:26445-34562 GCA_002315875.1 Verrucomicrobia bacterium UBA1727
CGCCGTATTTCGGCTTTGAGATTCCCGGCTATAAGGATAAGTTCTTCTACGTCTGGGTCGATGCGCCGATTGGTTATATTGCTTCACTGGCCAATTGGATGGACAAAGGTCAGAGGGCAGAGGGCAAAGGCCCCGACGTCACCCTTTGGAATGATCCTGAAGTTGAACTCTATCACTTCATCGGCAAGGATATCATCCGCTTCCACTGTCTCTTCTGGCCCGGCATGCTTCATGCGGCCGGCTTCAAGGGTCCGAACAAGGTCTTCGTACATGGCTTTCTCACCGTAAATGGCGAGAAGATGTCCAAGTCGAAGGGCACGTTTGTGAACGCGCGCACGTATCTCGACAACCTACCGGCGGACGCCCTGCGCTACTATTACGCGGCGAAGCTCGGCGGCACGACGGACGACATGGATCTCAATCTCACCGACTTCGTCCAGCGCGTCAATTCCGATCTCGTCGGCAAGATCACCAACATCGCCAGCCGCTCGGCGCAGATGCTTCAGAAGAAGCTGGATGGACGCCTCGCGGTACTCTCCGAGAAAGTCAGCGGAGAAAACCGGTGGACAGAGGAAGTGGAGCTTCTGCAGAAGTTGCGTGATGGCGGCGAGACGATTGCCGGCTTCTACGAGGAGCGTCGCTTCAATCAGGTCGTGGTCGAGATCTGCCGCTTGGCTGACCTTGCCAACGCTTACTTCGACAAGAAGGAACCGTGGAAGACCGTGAAGACCGATGCGGAAGCGACGCGCGTGACGCTCACTGCCGCGCTCAATGCCTTCCGCATTCTTGCAATCTACCTCCAGCCGATTCTTCCGCTCTTCGCCGAGAAGGCGATGAAGCTCTTCGGTGAGTCCGTCTGGACCTGGGAATCGCGCCTTCAGACGATTGAGGGAATTGAACTCGGCGCCTACGAGTATCTGGCGAGCCGCATCGATCAGAAGCAGGTCGATGCGATGGTCGCCGCGGCGATGGTGAAGCCCGCCGATTCCGGTGAAGTCGCCCATGAGTCGCGCGCGTCGAAGGAAAAAGGAAAAGGGAAAAGTGAAAAAGGTGCAGGTGTAGGTGTAGAACCGCTCAAGCCGGAGATTGCCTTCCCTGATTTTGAAAAACTCGATCTGCGCGTCGGTGTGGTTGAAAGTTGCGAGATCGTGCCGAAGAGCTCGAAGCTTCTCAAGTTCGTGCTGGACGCCGGAGCGCTCGGCAAACGGACGATCTTCTCGGGCATTCGCGGGGCTTATCCAGATCCTACCGCGCTCGTCGGCAAGGAAGTGGTGTTCGTTGCCAATCTCGCACCGCGTAAGATGTCCGTCGGCGTTAGTGAAGGCATGATTCTCTTCGCAGGCGAACCCGGCAGCTCGGGCGGAGTGCTGAGTCCCACGTCTCCGGCGGGAGGCGGCAACCCTGTAACCTGACGAGGTGACGATGAACATATTCACGATGATCATCATAGCACTTTGGAGCGCGGCGGCTGCCGCGCTCGCGTGGTATCTCGTGAGTGTGGCGAGTGAGGTAACTTACGTGACGCTGGCGGACGGACGGCGTGCCGAGCGGTCGATACCGCTCGTCTTCCGCGCGCTCCTGCCGTTCGCACCGAATTTCTCGTCCTTCATCAGGCGGTTTCTGAAGTCGCCCGTCGAGCGGGCGGACAAGTTGCTCGTCCAGGGCGGCTTTGAGGGACTTCTCACCGGCGAGGAGTTCGTGGCGCTGCAGTTGATGACGCTCTGGATCATACCCGACGTCTGGTTGATGACCTCGGTCAAGCGCCGCCATGCGTCCATTCAGCGTTCGTTGCCGTTTGTTCTCGATCTGCTGACGCTTTCGGTCGAAGCGGGTATGGACTTCATCGGGGCGCTGCAGCGCAACTGCCGTTCGCGCAAGATGGACGCGCTCAACGAGGAGCTTTTGCGGATGACGAAGGAGATTCAGGTCGGCTCTTCCCGCGCGGTGGCCTTGAAGCAGATGGCCGAACGCGTCGGACAGCCGGACCTCAGATCGGTCGTGTCCGCCCTCGTGCAGGCAGAGGAGCTCGGCGTTTCCATCGGCTCGATGCTGCGCATCCAGTCCGAACAGCTTCGCTCCAAGCGTTTCGATCGGGCGGAGCGCGTAGCGGCCGAAGCGCCGGTGAAGATGCTCGGTCCGCTGATGCTCTGCATTTTTCCCGCGGTGTTCCTGATTCTTCTCGGACCCATTCTCAGCCAGGCAATGAAAGGACTCTTCTGATGGCGAAACGACCTGAGCTTATGATCATGACCGGCGAACTGGCCGGTAAGAAGTTTGAGGTGAAGGCGGGGGGACTGCGTCTCGGCCGTTCTTCCTCGAATGATATCCATGTGGCGGACGAAGAGCTTTCCCGCAACCATTGCCTTTTCGAGGTTGATGGTGATGACGGCATTCGGCTCGTCGACCTCGCGAGCGCCAACGGCACTTTTCTCAACGGCAACCAGCTCAAGGACGAGCCGGTCAGACTCAAGGTCGGTGATACGATCGAAGTGGGGTCGTTGATTCTCACGGTCGTTGATGACGATCCACCCCGGAGCGTGGATCTCGGTCTCGGAGTCAAGGATGCCGCGACTGCCGCGTCCGCGCCAAAACCGCGTTCTCCGATTGCGAATTTCCTGTGGGTGATCGTCGTCCTCATGGTTGGGGCTGCGGCATATCTCGTGTGGTCTACCTCGGGGGTGGACGAAAACGCTCCCAAGGCGATTACTGAAGTGCAGCCCACGATCACCGAATTCACCTACGAGAAGGTGGACGCGAATACGAAGTCGATCTTCCGCTACGAGCTTTCGCTGATGCCTGACGGACAGCTCAAGGTCGTGGTGGACGATGTGCCGGGCGAGAACCGTCATCTCGTGAAGAGCCAGAAGCTCGACGAGAAGGCGATGGCCGAGCTCAATTCGATTCTCGACTTCAAGACCATCCGTGAAATCGATCGCGAGTATGTCGGACTCGAGGCGGACGGCAACTCGCTCGTGAGCTGGAACCTGCGCGTCGTCTACACGAGCCGCGTGCGATCCATTCGTATCGAGAATACCGACGAACCGCAGGGCTTCCGCAACGTCCGTGAGAAGCTCGAGGCGTTCTCCAAGAACCAGCTCGGGGTCTGGGCGCTCCAGTATTCGCGCGAGAAGCTCATCGAGCTGGCGGAGGCGGCGATTGCCGTCGGCAAGGCGAAGTGGGAAGATCGCGAGGTCAACTACGGCAATGTCTTCGGCGCGGTCAAGGCCTATCAAGAGGCGCTATTCTATCTGGATACGGTGAATCCCAAGCCGCCTTGCATCGAGACCGCGCGCGCGGCGCTGGCGGAGGCGGAGGCCGAACACACCAAGCGTTATAATGATCAGCGCTTCCTTGCGGATCGCGCCATCAACCTCAAGCAGTGGGAATCGGCGAAGAACGAGCTCAAGATACTGCTCGAGATGGTTCCCGATCGGGCCGACGAACGCAATCGCGAGGCGTCCGCCAAGCTCGTCGACGTCGAGAAACGCCTGGCCAAGTAAACGAAAGGAGAGATGAAGATGAAGAAGATGCTTTTCGTTCTGGTGGCGATGCTTTCGGTATTCGCGGTTTTTGCGGACGGAGATCAGACGCGGGTTACGCTCACGTCCCAGCCGTCCGGAGCGACGGTGATCGTGGACGGCATGGACCGCGGCACCACGCCGCTGACGCTTTTTGATCTGACGCCGGGACGTCACCAGGTGAAGTTCCGTCTCGCCGGCTATCTCGAACGCGTGCGGCACGTCGACACGACGGAATCGCCGTTCATCGAGAAGAACGAGGTGATGGTCGAGGAGAAGGGGCTTTTGCTTCTCAAGTCCGAACCGGCGGGAGCGAACATCCTCATCAACGGCATGTCCGTAGGCGTCACACCCAAGCTTATCACCAATCTTGCCGCGAAAGACACCTATTCCGTCAAGCTGCGCAAGACCGGTTATCAGGAGCATACGTTTGCGATCAAGTTCGAGGGACGCAAACCGCTCGTGCGCGAAGAAGCGCTGGTGCTTGCGTCCGGCAAGATCAACATCATGAGCGAGCCGACCGGGGCCGAGGTTTCGGTGAACGGCATCGTGCGCGGCAAGACCCCGATCACCGTTTCAGATGTGCCGCGCGGTCGTGCCGTGGTGAAGTTCACGCTGGACGGTTTCGCCGAGGAGGTGCGCGAGCTTGCGATCAATGCCGGCGACGTGCAGACGCTGCCGGTGGTGATGAAGGGCATGCCGGGAACCTTGCAGCTTACGAGCGTTCCCAACAACGCGCGTTTCTATGTCAATGACGAAGCCCGTGGCCGCGCTCCGCTGGTGCTGTCCGGCTTGAAGCCGGGCGATTATACCGTACGGGCAGAGTTGGAGGGCTATGGAACATTGACGAAGACGGTTACGATCGCGAACGGCGCTTCGGCCAGCGAGGAGTTCCGGCTTTCGAATGTGATGGGACGACTTGAGGTCCGTACCGATCCTCCGGGTGCGCAGGTCATTTTCGACGGGCGTCCCGTTGGCGTCACCAAGAGCCGCGATCCTAAGGCGACGGCGAGTGACGTGCTGGCAATTGAGAACGTGATGGAGGGCGAACACGTGCTCGTCATCCGCAAGGACGGCTATTCCGAGTCCACCCGCCATCCGAAGATCGTGCAGTCCAAGACCGCGACGGCAAACGTCCGCCTGCGGCGCATCTTCACTCCGGACGTCGAGATCATCACCTCTCGCGGCAGTTATCGCGGCGTTCTCGTCTCGAAGACGCCGGACTCGGTGACGATCGAGGTTTCGCTCGGCATCAGCCGGACGTTCCCGGTGGACGAGATCCGCAAGATGAACTTCCTCAAACCCGAAAAGTGAAGATACGTCTCGATCAGCTGCTGGTGTCCAAAGGGCTTGCTGAAAGCCGCACTCGCGCACAGGCGTTGATCCTCGAGGGCAAGGTGAGGGTTGCGGGACAAGTCGAGGTCAAGGCCTCGCGAACGCTTGATGCCGAGGCGGAAATCGAAATCGAAGCTCCGCCGCGCTTCGTGTCCCGCGGCGGTGAGAAGCTCGAAGGCGCCTTTGCGAAGTTTCCGCTCGACGTGACGGACAAGATCTGCATCGATGTCGGCTCTTCCACCGGTGGCTTTACCGATTCCCTCCTTCAGCATGGCGCGAAGAAGGTGATGGCCGTCGATGTCGGCACGAACCAGCTCGCGTACAAACTTCGCAGCGACAGCCGCGTCTGGGTGCGCGAGAACTACAACGCGCGCTTCATGAAGAAGGAGGATCTGCCGGAAGTGCCGGAAGTCGCGGTAACCGATGTCTCCTTCATCTCGCTTCGTCTCATCCTGCCGCCGATTCGCGACGTGCTCGCGTCCGGCGGATATGTCGTCGCCTTGATCAAACCGCAGTTCGAAGTCGGCAAAGGCAATGCTCCGGGCGGACTCGTGCGCGATGAGAAATTGCGGCTCGAAGCGCGGGACGGCATCGTGAAGTTCGCGACCGAGGAGCTTGGGCTCAAGCTTCTCGGCCTTGAAGAATCGCCTATCCGCGGCAAGGAGATGGGCAACATCGAATATCTTTCATTCTGGCAGAAACCCTAAGGAGAACAATCATGCGCATTCGTCAGATCAGCATCTTTCTTGAAAATCGTCCGGGACAGCTCTCGGCAATCTGCCGCGCGCTGGCCGATGCGGAAATCAACATCGCCACGCTTTCGCTGGCGGATACGAGCGACTTCGGAATCGTCCGTATGATCGTCGATGATCACGAGAAGGCGAAGGACGTCCTTTCTTCGAAGGGACATGTCGTCAACGTGCGTGAGGTCATCGCAGTGTGCGTGCCGGATCGTCCCGGCGGCATGGCGGACGTGATGCATACGCTTGATGCGGCCGGCGTGAATGTCGAGTATTCCTATGCCTTCGCCTTTCATAACGGAGAGAAGGCGGTACTCTGCTTCCGTTTCACCGACAATGAAAAGGCCGAGCAGGCGCTGTCCGCCGCCGGTTATGTCACGCTCGCCGAGAGCGACGTCAAGAACGCCTAACCTAAGGGAGCAATCATAATGAATTCAGCGATAATCCTTTTTGCCGCGGTCACGCTTAACGGTCCGATCGGCGAGCGTCTCAACCTGATGATCGAGAACCACGTCGTCAAGACGGACATCGATTATCTCACCGCGCCTTTCTTCGAGAAGACCGAGCGTCGCTGGCGTTGGCAGAGCGAGTTCTGGGGAAAGTACATGCACGCGGCGGTTCCGTTTCAGGAATACTCCCGTTCGGAGAAACTCGCGGCAAAGATTGACCGCGGCATCGAGCGGATGCTCGCATCGCAGGAGGAGTGCGGCTACATCGGCAACTATCCGGACGATCTGCGTATGGGCGAGGGCTGGGACGTTTGGGGTTGCAAGTATACGATGATGGGACTTCTCCATTACTACGACGGAGCGTTGAAGCGCGGGGATAAGTCCGCGGCGGATCGTACGCTCGCGTCGTGCCGCCGCCTCTGCGACTACATCATCGGCGAGATTGGTCCTAATGGCAAGCGCAAGCGCGAGCTCTGGCAGACCGGCAACTGGTCCGGCTACGCTTCGAGCTCGATTCTCGAACCTGTGGTCTGGCTTTACAAGCGCACGAAGGAGAAGAAGTATCTTGATTTCGCCGCGTACATCGTGCGTGGCATCGAGAAGCCCGAGTCCGGTCCGCGGCTCATCGATCTCGCGCTCAAGGGCGTGGCGGTGGCGGACCGCAACGGCTACGGGAACGATCCCGAGACCCACGGCGGCTATGTGATGAAGCACAACCGCTGGAAGGCGTACGAGATGATGAGCTGCTATCAGGGGCTTCTCGAATACTGGGAAGTGACGGGCGAGCAGCGTTGTCTCGATGCCGCGCGGATGACGGGCGAAAACATCATCGCCACCGAGATCAACCTTGCCGGTGGCTGCGCCTCGAGCGAAGCGTGGTTTCATGGACGTGACAAGCAGCATCTGCCTTATGTTCATCTGCAGGAGACGTGCGTGACGACGACCTGGATGCGCTTCTGCGAAAAGCTTCTCGCCATCACTCGCGATCCGAAGTGGGCGGACGAGATCGAGCGTTCGTTCTACAACATCTATCTTGCCGCGATGAAACCGGACGGCTCCACCTTCGCCGCGTACGTTCCGCTTTCCGGTGTCAAGTATTACGGACACGACCACTGCGACATGCACCAGAACTGCTGCAATGCGAATGGTCCCCGCGGCGCGCTCTGTTTCCTTCGTGAGTTCTTCAAGGCGGACGGCAATGCCGCGGTGCTGAACTTCTACGCATCCGCGCTGATGGAAGATCGGTTGGCGGACGGGCGGCGCGTTTCGTTCGAGATGTACACCGTCTATCCGCGACAGGGAACTGCTCGCATCGTGAGCCACACCGCCGGCGTCGGCAAGGTGCCGCTCAAGCTGCGCATTCCGTCGTGGAGCGCGAACACGATCGTCAAGCTCAACGGCAGCGAACTCAAGGGTGTGAAGGGCGGTTCCTACTACACGATCGAGCGCGAGTGGAAGCTCGGCGACACCGTGGAGATTAAGTTCGATCTCAGCGTCAAGGCGCACTTCACCGATTTCGGCAAGGCGGCCGCCAAGCCCGGACCTTTCGCGGGTAAGGGGTCGAAGGCGACGCTTCGTCCGCATCACGTTGCCTTCACTCGCGGACCGATTCTGCTTGCTCGAGACAACCGCTTCAACGATGGTGATCTCGCCGAGCCGTATCGCGAGTCGATCGCGTGGGATCAGTCCGCGCTCAAGGATTTCAAGCCGGTCGTCACGCCGTCCGACGATATCTGGATGACCTTCACCGCGACACTTCCGATCGGAGTCCACACCGAGAATCCAGAAGGTTCGCTTCGCTCCACCGTATACTTCTGTGATTACGCTTCAGCCGGCAATCGTTGGTCGCGGCAGAATTATTACCGCACCTGGTTCCCGATTGAATACGGTCCGACCGAATGACCCTCTTGACTGAGGACGCGTAAAAGTGATACAATTCGCGTGCTTTGGATTGTGAGGGCGGGTGCTTTCGAGTTCAGGCATTAACAAAAACAAGGAAAGAATCAGATGGAAATCTATGTTGGTAACCTCGCGTACGCGACGACCGACGATGGTCTGAAGGCGGCGTTCGCGGC
>DCIL01000044.1 GCA_002315875.1 Verrucomicrobia bacterium UBA1727
AGTGAGCCGCCGAGAATCGGTCGTCGCGTTGACAAAAACACACACGGCCGGCAAGGCTCTTCAGCCGTCATTCAAAAAACCGGGATAAGCCTGATTCGCCATAAACTCAGCGGGCGAGAATGTAGACGAGTTGGCCGTGGAAGAGGCGCATGTGCGGCTTTACAAACGATTCGAGCGAAGTGGCGTCGCCGTTGCAGATTGCACGGAAGCGCCAGCCGTCCGGCACCTTCACCTGATATTCGCCGGCGAAATCGGGACACACCGTGCCGCGCGCATCGACCGCGGTAACGGTCACGAAGCGCAATTTGCCGTAATCCTCGCTCGTCTCAACGAAGCGCGCAAACGCGCCAGCGGTGCGGACGACCTTCTCGGCCGCCGGCTTGCCCTTCGCATCATAGGCGACGACTTTCAATTCCCCCGGCTCGTAGATGGTCTCGTTCCAACGCAGGCGGAAGCGGTCCAAACGCGAAGCACGATTAAACCGGCGGCGTCCCTGTGACTTGCCGTTGATGAAAAGTTCCGCTTCGGGATAGCTCGTATAGACATATACCGGCGTAATCTCACCTTCGCGGCCTGGCCACGTCCAATGCGGAAGGACGTGCAACGTCGACTCTTCGCGATTCCAGTGGGAGCGATAGAGATAATAACGGTCCTTGGGAAGTCCCGCCAAGTCGACCGCTCCGAAATAGGACGAACGGGACGGCCAATACTCGTAATAAGGAGTGGGCTCGCCCAGATAATCAAAGCCGGTCCAGATGAACTCGCCGATCGTCCATTCGCGATCTTCCTGCATAGCCCAGTCGTCGTCCGGAATATTGGACCAGGCGCAGCAGCCGAGATCGTAGGACGAGGCCTGTCCGTCATCATACATCTTACTCTTCGTCTCCACCACCGGGAACTTGTACACTCCGCGGCTTGAGATGGCGGACGCCGTCTCGGATCCGAGAATGATGCCGTTCTTCGCGAGCTTATGCGCCTCGTCATAGAACTGGAGGCGATAGTTGAGCCCCGCAATCTCCATCTCAGAAACAAAACCGTTCTTCATCGCGTCCTTCGCACGGTCGAGTCCCTGAGTAATCGGACGCGTTGGATCGAGTTGCTTCAGATACGCCTGCATCTCGCGGCAGAGCTCTATGCCCTTCGCATCACTTTGCTCGTTGACCTCATTGCCGATCGAATACATGACCACGCACGGATGATCGCGGCAGACCTTGACGAGCTGCTCGAGATCACGCTTCCACCACTTATCGAAATGAAGATGGTAACCGTTCTCGACCTTGGCCAGTCGCCATTCGTCAAAGCTTTCGGCCATCACCATCACGCCCTCCTCATCGCAAACGTCGAGCTGCTCGGCGCACGGGAAATTGTGCGAGGTACGGATGGCATTCACTCCCATCGACTTCATGATCCGCACCTGGCGGCGGAAGGCGTCCGCATTCCACGCCGCACCGAGCGGTCCGAGATCGTGATGCAGGCACACGCCCTTGAATTCGGTCTTCCTGCCATTGACGAAAAAGCCCTTCGAATTCACCTCGAGCTTCGGCAGCTGCGTGCGCTTCTCAGGACGCGCCAGCACCGCCGCTTCGGCGTCCACCTCGTCCACGACCAGATGCACGGGACGAATCAATCCCGCGCCAGGATACCAGCGCGAGGCGGTGGGACGATTGTTGAGCCGCACCTCGATAACCTGCGAACGCTTCAACGGCAGATCGACCTTGAAGGTGTTGTACCCGTTCTTCCATTCGCCGATCTTGACACCGTCCGAAAACACCTCGGGCTCGCTCATCGCGCCCTCAAAGACGAGCGCGGCACTTTTGACTCCGTCCGGAAGCACAATCGTGCGCCGATAGAATCCCGGACCGACGTGCGGCAGTCCGCCGGTGCGACCGGTATGATCCTTCTTCTTGCGCTGTCCATCCTGCCAGATCGCGGTGAACTGCAGATCGTTCGTGCGGTTGAACTCGCCAGAAATCGCCCAATCGTGGGGAACGACAACGGACGCCCAGGCAGTTTCGCCGCGGCGGAATTCCCAACCGTTCTCAAGACGCGTCACCGCGCCTTCGGAAGACAACGCTGCCGCAGTGAACGCGGCAAAAAACAAATACGCGAATCTCATTCGACTCCTCCCTATTTCTCGTTATTCTCGACAATGACCTTCACACCGGCCGATGTCATCGCATAAAGCCGAGCGACGTTCCAATTGGAAAGACGGAAGCAGCCGTGGGACTCCGCACGTCCGATCGTTTCCGGGAACGGCGTGCCGTGGATGCCATAACCGGCGAGGTTGAGTCCGAGCCAGGCGATGCCGACGGGACAACGCGGACCGGGCGGAAGGATGTGGCGCTGGAGCTTTCCGTTGCGGTCGGGACGATCCGGAGTGTAGGTATAGTTGGGTCTGGCGATCTGCGTGGTGATCTTGAGCTCGCCGGACGCCGGACGCTTCGCCTTGTCCTTGGCGATCGAACAGGGGAAGAGCGCGATGATGCGCGAGGACGAATCGTAAACGGTGATTTCGAAATTCTGCAGCGAGACGCGAATCGTCGCGGCCTGCGCGCCCTTCTCCGCGGCCTTGCGCTTCGGACGCTTCGAAAGATACTCGCTCATCTGAGGAAACTGCGGAACGACGAGCTTCAATCCCGCACTGACATTCTGCCATTCCACTCCGGGATTAAGCCGCTTGAGCGCGGCAACCGTGATGTGTCCGCGTTCGGCAAGCATCTCAAGCACGTTCGGATATCCCATCGCCGCGAGTTTCGCCTTCTCGGCCGGATCCTTCGGAATCACGGTAAGCGATGCAAGATCATTCGTCGTCACCTCGACGATACCAAGCGGCTCGGGCTTGTCCGCAAAATACGCATCGTAATTGAGCTCGGGAGTGGCGAGCGGTTTCACGCCTTCGCGTGCGCACCACTTCTCAAGCGCGCGTTGCGAACGGCGTCCCCACTGTCCGTCCGCCGCATTCGAGGAGAAGCCTTCGCAATCAAGCAGCAGTTGCAGCCGCAGCGTCTTCGACTCATCGAATCCGGAAGCGAAGGAACTCAGCGCCAAAAAAACGGAAAAGGTCGCGGCAATCGCGCCGCGACCTTTCCATGTGCAAAGCTTGAGAAGCGAAATCACTTCTTGAAGCTTTCCTCGACGGCGACCGCGACCGCCACGGTCGCGCCGACCA
>DCIL01000015.1:0-5210 GCA_002315875.1 Verrucomicrobia bacterium UBA1727
AGACCGACCCCGAACGCGTACTCGTGTACGCGGAGCGGGGAGCGGCTTCTAGCGACAGACCCCCGACGGACGCGAGTGAGCCGCCGAGAATCGGTCGTCGCGTTGACAAAACACACGGCCGGCAAGGCTCTTCACCCGTCTTTCAAAAACCGGGATAAGCCTGTCAACGCGTCGGTAGACCTCGGAGATCGCAACGCTCATCACAAGGACCAGCAGTGTAACCGGCACGCTCCACCATGCGGACACCTTTGAAGTCGGATGCGGAACCATGATCGCCAGCCATGAAATGATGATCCACTGGCAAAAATAGATGACCGTCAATCGACTGGACAACATCGAATAGAACGCAACGAACCAACGGAAATTGATCAGCCGCGTGATGAAATGGCACAGGCTCAACAGCACGGCTGTGAGCAGACAAGCCAGCATCACTGTCACGATGTTGGCGCCGTAAAAGACCTGGACAGAGGAATGGCGTGCGATAAACTCCGCATTCAACCAACCGCAGTGCCAAGCATAACCCAGCAGCGCCATCGTTCCGAGCGCGCCAACGACACCAGTCAGCAGATAAAGCCAATCCTTATTCATGCAATGCCGCAGCTTCTGTCCCCAGACAAGTCCAATCATCGGCACAATCAGCCAATTCAGGAGCGGAAAGGACGAATCATCGGTGACGATGAAGTTTCCGATCAGTTCGCTGCCGATTAGCGGCAGGCCGTGCCACGATACGAAATGACCGATCGCAAATAACACAAGCGCGGCGCAAAACGTCCCAACCGTACCGACTCCCGCCTTTCGGAATCCACCAATGAAAATGAAAGCCGAACCAGCCAGGATCAGGATGTCGTTCGACACGCACACGCTGATGAAAAACGCGCCCGGCGTCTCACCCGTTGCAGCTGCGAACAGAACGGTCATCGGATACGCGATGATGAGATTACGTACGAACCAGGCAAAGATGAGACGAACGCCGCGCCGCATCCACGGTCCGGCCTCCTGATTACTGCCGAACGGAATCATCGCGCCCATCGAGAACATGAAATCGAAAGCCATCAGGCAATTGGCGATGAGGATGTAGATGTGCCATCCAAGGGTTATGTTACAAAAGGCCAAATCCTCCCAAGTACGGCTGAAGAAGACCTCACGTACATGACAGCCGATCATGAGAAAAATCGTCACCGCCTTCAAGAGGTCGAACTCACGCTGCCTCCCAACGTTGACTTGCTGATCTGCTCTCATGAGTTATTTACTCGGCGTACCTGATGCTCGGGCACGGATATAATTCTGCAACAGCTCAAATCTCACATCAACTCCTTTCCGTTTTGAGGAAATTCTGCTTATCAATAGAGGAAGCCGAAAAGCCAAAGAGGAATCTTGTTTCCACGCCCGATCTCAACGTCGTCATTGACCACGTAGCTATTCTGGACATCCTTGATTTGGTAAAAGCCCTTCCCTTTCCCTCCGATTTCAAACAGATACTTTCCATCAATCACGAAATCCCCTTGACTTGGAGTTACAACATTATGGTGTGCGGCTCTCAACTGATTGACGAAATACGTCTCCCGCACGGATCCGATCTCGGGATGCGGGACAAGGGCGCTCATCAAGTTCGTATCGCCCAAAAACACTTTCTCTATCGTGCCCAGTCGCTTGAGTTTCGGTTCTGCCAGACTTGACCGAACAGTAGCAATCAGTTCCGCCGCCTCAAGCATGCCGAACATCTTTATCCCAGCATTCCGATCCGTCTCCAGCTCCCGATACAAGTCCGTCATGTTCGGGGTCTGCGGACAATTCCCAGCGAGGATCATCAGCATCTTCTTCGCCTTTCTAATCGTGGCAGGCGTCACGTCCATCACCGCAGGAACATCCGTTTCCAGAACATTGCTCACCACTTGCGACAGGCGATCGGCAAACTGATTCGACACCGACCTGTACAACGGGTAATAGCCGCTCGAAAGATACCGTCTGAAGAGCGGAAGTATCATGACCTTGTCGCAGATGGCCGCGGCAATCCGCCGATGATCTTCCAACAGGTTCTCGAAAGACAACGGCTTTTGGCGTAGGACTCCCTCCAACTCCAGAAATTCGCGGAACGAGAGTCCCTTCAAATCATACACGGCCTGGCGACGCGACAGGTCCGCCTTCACAGAAGTCAGCTTGAGAATCGAAGAACCGCTGAATACGACGTTGAGCTTCGGATAGAAGTCGGTAATCGTCTTTATCAGCGGCTGCCAGTTCCCGACATGATGCACCTCATCGAGAAACACATGCGTATAGGCATTCGTATAAAGCCACTCGACTACCGGCAGCACCTCATGCGATGCAAACCAAAGATGATCAAGCGCAAGATAGACGGCTTTATCGCTACGCGCGCCAAAAGTCTCCTTCATGTGCTGAAGAATGAGAGTCGTCTTGCCAGTTCCCTTTGGCCCCTTGATGCAAATGAGGCGATCCTTCCAGTCGATCTCGTTTGCAAGGTAGCGGCGGAATTCCACATCCGTCTGCGAAACCAGCCGTTCGGAAGCTATCAGCAATGGTTCTACTTCTTCGTAAGAAAGTTTCATATCAATGCCCGCAAATACCAATCCGACATATCTATTAGTGTTTTAAAACACGAATATTGTACCACATCGGCCCACATGAATTCAAGCCTAAGGTTCACTGTACGACATTCCCCAGTGCGTCGCGCCAAAGGCGTTTCGCGGGATCCGTACAGATGAGCAGCTTGTTGAGATCGGTGTCGTAGACCTGCTGCATGTACTGCGGATAGTAACTCCGGCGCTCGACCGTGCCGCAGGCGGACCTGTGCGCGTTATTGCGCGTGACGAAGCCGACGCCCGAGCCGTCCTCGGCCCAGATCGGCTCGTCCACCGAGTTGATCGCGTTCCACTTCGGCTGACGCGTGAAGCTGATATTGCCGCGCCACGTGCCCGGACGCACCTCGCGCATCAGGTCGCCGAGCTTCCTGCCCGGCGCATGCTCCGCCACACGCTCGCAGTTGAACGAGATCATCGTCACCTCCTGCCGTCCGTGCAGCTTGCCGCCGTTGTCTCCGCAGCTATTGAAGAGCGGCAGGTGGATGTTCTGCTCGTCACAGCAGTTGATCATGGTGATGGGATGATTGAACGCGCAATGATACGGATAGTTTCCGAAGGTGAAGCCGTAGCCGCCGAACGTCGCCGAGCAATTGATCATGACGACGTGCTCACCTCCGACCTGGAAGCCCTGCCCGAAGCCGCAAGCCGACACGTTGACGAGGTTGACGGGCGCGTTGTTGCTTCCGTCCGTCAGCGTCATGCCGATGCAGTCCGGATGCGGCGGCGGCGGATTGCCGTAGGGATAGACGAGCCCGTTCAAGATCGCCTTGCCGAACGCCCGCATCATGACGTTGCGGATCTCCGCGCTGTTGACGCGTTGCAGATCGACCGCACGAAGCGGATGCTGCGAATCGGGCGCGAAGACGGCGATGTTCTCCATCCGGAACGCCGACCCGTTCATTATGCCGCAAGCGGACCATTCGCCGCGGAGAATGTCGATGTCAGCGGACGAGCGGACCGTGGACAACGCCTCGGGCTGGAGATAGAGGACGACGCCATTGACCAGCATGTCCTTCGGCCAGCCCGTAATCTGCCGCCGTTCGCCGACGAACGCGAACTCGCGGTGCATGTTCCGGATGCAGATCGTCGTCTTGGGACCGCCGTCTCCGAAGTCGCGAACCGCGCCCAGACGGTAGAGTCCGCTGAAAAGGAAGAGCTGCCGGCCGTTCTCCTTGCACAGGTCGATCGCCTTCTGGATCATCACCTCGTCATTCGTGCCCGAACAGACGAAGTCGGCCGCCTGTCGCGCCTCGGAACGCGAATCAGCCGCCGCCACCCGGATCCATTCGGCGTCGGCCTGTGCCGCGAACGCCGTTGCACAAGTCGCCACCATCAACACGCTGACAATCAAAAATTTCGAGAACAGCTTCATCTCCCTCTACACCTACACCTACACCTACACCTACACCTACTCTCTCCACCTACACCTACACTACCACTCGATCAGTGCGAACGACAGCGGCTGCATGCGGACGACCGCCGAGCCGTCGGGTTGGACGACGAGCGGCACTTCCGTGTAACTGCGCACAAGATCGGTCAGATGGCACTTGGCGCCGGCGAGGCTGCGTCCCGGCACGCGGACGGTCACGTTGGCCGTCTCGGACGAATTGTCGTCATCGGAATAACGCACCACAAAGAGCGCGCCCTTCCCATCGCGGCCCTTGGCAGCCGTCGCGAAGAACGTATGGCGCGCGGCCTTGTCCTTCTTCTCGACGAAGCCGGTATTGGCGTTACTGTCGCGGCCGACACCCTCGCGGACGGTGCTCGCGACATACGTGCCGTAGTCACGCAGCCGCGACCAGGCGTAGAACGGATAGTAGCCCTTCATGGGCCAGAGCGTGACGGGTTCGAACATCCCGTTCATCAGCGACGTCGGCCGGGCGTCGTAATACATCATCATGTTGACCGGCGAGGCCTGGCCGACTGCGAAGAACGCCGCGATGAAGGACGCGCTCTTGAGATTGAGGTCGCCCGACTCAACGCGCAGGGAATAGACGAAGTCGTCCGTCCAGCCCTTCACGTAGTTCCACTCGTTCAGGATCGACTCGGTCTTCGTGAAGCCGCGCTCATCGAGATACTTGCGCATGCGCGTGCAGCGTCCGGCCAGCGGCTCGGGCGTGCGGGCGTAGATGTGCCACGAGAAGAAGTCCAGCGGCACCTTCCGGTCGCGGCAGTAGTCGAGGAACCGACACGCCCACTTCTCGTTGCTGCAGAGCGCCGGACCGCCGATCTTGAGGTTCGGGAACTTGCCCTTCAGGTGCTTCGCCGCCGTCTCATAGAACTCGAAGAAGTTCGTGACCGTGCCGCCCCAGCACCGCGGATTCGACGGCAGCTCTCCGTCCGCCGGATCAAGGTCGGGCTCGTTCCAGATCTCCCAGTAGACGATGTTGAACTGATTCGACCAGGCGACGTTGCGCGTCGTGTGGGCCTGGTCGAGTCCCCAGCCCCAGCCCTCGTTGTAGTGGCGGATCACGTGCTCGCAAATGCGCGCCCACTTCGCGAAGTCCTTCGGCGGCAGGACGCCGTACTTCTTCGGTCCGTGCTCGATCGTCTGTCCGAGCCGAAAGAACGGCTCGGTACCGGCGCGACGCATGTTGTCGAGATAGTGGTCGG
>DCIL01000015.1:5393-5633 GCA_002315875.1 Verrucomicrobia bacterium UBA1727
CGCCGCCCGGCTTCTTCACCGTCGGCGCGCCATTGACGGCGTGCATTATCTTGATTGGCCCGAGCTCCTGTGCCGGATCAACGGTGACAATCGCGGCGGCAGGCGGTTCGGCGGCACGGACGACAACCGCGCACAGCGCGCAGGCCGAAAATGAGACAATACGTATCTTCATGTTATGTGCATTCATGTTTATAATTCCCATTAAAAACAGCATCATTATACAATAGAGGTAATTGCAAA
>DCIL01000034.1:0-3310 GCA_002315875.1 Verrucomicrobia bacterium UBA1727
CGTTACCGTCAATGAACGGATGAATAGCCTCGAAACGGATATGGGAAAGCGCCGCTGCCACCAGCGGATGAAAATGGGTGGCATTCAGATCTCGTACCCACTCTTCCATTTGCGGAGCAACGAGATAAGGTTGCGGCGGCGTATGCACCGCACCCGTAATGATCACGGGCATCCGGCGATACATGCCGCGATCCTGCGGTTGGTCAGCCAATACGAGCGCGTGCAATTCCTTCACCAGACGCTCGCTTATCATCTCGCCACGACCAACCACATCCTCAAGAAAGTTAAAGGCGTCACGATGGCCGATCGCCTCCAGGTGATCCTTGAGCGGCTTCTGACCGATGGTCACTCCTTCCAAAACGAGCGCGGTCTCACTCAGCGTAAGCGTGTTGCCTTCAATGGCCGTCGAGTTATGGGTGTAGTCCACCATGAACGACTCCTTCAGGCGCTTCTTCTCACTCGGCGTGAGCGGACGATGTTTCGACAACGATTCCTTCTTGGCGTCAACCTTCAGAACCAATCCCACCAACTCCTTCGGGATTCCTCCATAGCGCAACGAGCGACCATCTACCGGACGCGGACAATCGGAAGGAATGCGCCAATACTTTCCTTCCAGAATAGCCCCCGTAATCTTTCCTTCCGCGCACAACATCCGCACGCGACGTTCAGAAATCTGCCACCTCTCAGCGGTTTCCTGCGCAGAAATCATCTTTTTATCGGTTGTCATCATGCTCGTAGTATAGCATAACAACGGAAGGATAGCAATCGCAATGACTTAAAGTCGCACAAACTACATTTCCTTTAATCAGTCCGCTTCAACATTCATTTGGAGCAGAGTTTGTGAGTAATATCACTGGTGCACCCGGGGGGCGAACCCCCACGCTTGCGCAGTAGAATCTAAATCCACCGTGCCTGCCATTCCACCACAGGTGCAGAATATCAACCTCAGAAAAACAGCTTGGCGACTGCGAGAAGGCCTTGCTTCCAGGGAACGCGATGCGAAACTCCGGACTTGCCCTCGAACTCGCTCAGATGCGCCACATACCACTCGTAATTGCGGATGAGCGCATCCTTATTCGAATACCGAGGCTTGTAATCCAGTAACTTCTCGGCGCGTTCGATCGAGACGAACGAATCGGTCGAAGCGGTCTCGTAAACCCACGGATAGAGCGGCGAGAGCTTGAGCGCCTCGAGAATGCGCAGGATGAAGACGATAGGGGCGACAGGAGTGCCGCGAATCTTCTTGCCGTGACCGGCCTTGTCCAGCACGGCCTGGTAGTCCTCACGCATCGTCGTGAATTCCTTCGCGCCGATGTTGAACTCGGTGTTGACCTTGTCCTTCGGATAAGTCATCGCCGCCCAAATGGCGGAACAAAGATCGTCCACATCCATCAGCTGGTAGCGATTGTTGCCGCTGCCGATCATCGGGAAACCATGACCGGTATAGGCCCAATCATAGAAAAGCGCGAAAACACCGAGACGCTCGGGACCAACAAAGCTCTTCGGACGGATGATCGGCACGCAATACCCTTCCTTGCGCGCGGCGCGACAGATTTCCTCGGCATCGATCTTGGCGTGACCATAGGGACCAACCCCGACCATCGGATCATCTTCGAAAATCGGATGCTTCTTAGGTACGCCGTAAACTGCAGTCGATGAAATCTGGACATGACGGTCAAGGCCGAACTTGCGCGCGGCATTGAGCACGTTGCGCGAACCGTCCACCTCAGTCGTCCGGATATCCTCAGCACTGTAGAGCGGAAGCGCCGCGGCACAATGGACGACCACATCGCACCCCTCGGTGATCTTCTCAACCGCGGGAATATCTCGAACGTCTCCGAGCGTGAACTTGAGCCACGGCTCGCTCTTCTCGGGATAATCAAAATCTGCGATATCAAGAACACGAATCTCATCCACCCCCTTCGTGCGAAGGAAACGGATGAGATTGATGCCGAGAAATCCGCTACCGCCGGTAATCAGGACTTTCATCGGATATGCTAACTCCCCTTACTTGGTCGCAGGCGCCTTCACCGGAGCGGGAAGCGGGGCCTTGGCAGGAGCCGGCGCAGGGGCCGTGGGCAAAGGCAACGCCGGGGCCTGCTGGGCGGCAGGAGCCGCGACCTCGTTCGCCATCAGCGACTTGCTGTGGACCGTGGAGGTAAGACGCGCAAGAACGAGGGTATTGATAAGGAAGACCGCACCGAGAATCGCCGTCGTCTTGATAAGCACATTGCCTGCATCGGCACCGAGCGAGGCCTCAAGCATACCGCCGCCAATTGCACCGCCAAGACCGCCCTCTTTCGGCTTCTGAAGCATCACGACGAGCGCGAGCATCAGACAGACGATGACTTCGACGACATACAGGAAACCGATAAAAATGGACATGTGAAGTTCTTCCTTTCGTTACTTAAGCGTGTATTATACTTTATTTACCCTCGGATAGTCAAATACCAATGCCGTTCTGCTGGGCAACGAGAGCATCACCGCCATACATCTTTCGCAGCTTCGGTTTCTCGATCTTACCCGTCGGATTCCGCGGCACTTCCGCAAAGATGACCTTGCGGGGACGCTTATAGCGCGGCAGTTCAAGACAGAAATCGTTAAACTCCTTTTCTGTAAGCGCCATCCCATCCTTCACCGAGACAATGGCCGCGGCAATTTCACCAAGCCGCGCATCGGGGAGTCCGATGACCGCCACGTCCTTTACCTTGGGGTTGGCGCGGATGAAATCCTCGATCTGCACCGGATAGAGGTTCTCGCCTCCGGTGATGATCACGTCCTTGGCACGATCGACGAGATAGATGAAACCATCACGACTCTCCGCCATATCGCCGGTCAACAACCAGCCCGGCTCCTTCATGATCTCAGCCGTCGCCTGCGGATTCTTGTAATACTCACGCATGACTCCCGGACCCTTGAGCGCCAACTCGCCAACCTCTCCCGGCTTTACCGACGTGATACCATCGGGACCCACGATCTTCGTCTGCCAGCCGAAACCAGCGACACCGATCGCACCGACATGATCAATGTTCTCGACCCCGAGATGCACGGCACCAGGTCCGGTCGATTCGCTGAGCCCGTAGTTCGTGTCGTAGTCATGATGCGGGAAAACCGACTTCCAGCGCTTGATCAGCGCCGGCGGCACCGGTTGCGCGCCGATGTGCATGAGCCGCCACTGCTTGAGCTCGTATTCGGAAAGCTTCACCTCGCCGCGCTCGATCGCGTCCAGAATATCCTGCGCCCACGGCACAAGCAGCCACACGATCGTGCATCGTTCGGACGAAACCGCGCGGATGATCCACTCGGGCTT
>DCIL01000034.1:3383-3773 GCA_002315875.1 Verrucomicrobia bacterium UBA1727
CGAACCAGTGCATCTTCGCGCCGGTATGATAGAGCGGTGGAATGCAGAGGAAGCAATCGTCCTTCCGCTGTCCGTGATGATTCTGCTCCGCGCGGCAGCTATGCACAAGGCAATGATGCTGCAATACGATCGCCTTCGGGAATCCCGTGGTCCCGCTCGAAAAATAAATCGCCGCGTCGTCATCAAGCAGCATCTTTATGTCCGGCGCCTTCGAGGAGCAATAGGTGATGAGCGAGCGGTAGGAGACCGCGAAGCTCGGACAGTCATCGCCTACGTAGAAACGCGCCTTCACCCGCGGAATACGGTCGATGATCTGCTCTACACGGCCGGTGAACTCGGGACCAAATACGAGTGCTTCGGCATCCGCCAGCTCGAGGCAGTACTTGATCT
>DCIL01000084.1:0-226 GCA_002315875.1 Verrucomicrobia bacterium UBA1727
ACTCAATTGGGAAAGTTGTACTGAAGGTAATACTCGTAGACACGCCCGATCAAGTCCTTCTCGCCAAAGCGCACTGGGTCGATCTTGTCCAGTTCCTCCATGACACTCTTGAGGACGCTGGCCTCGAAGTCGCATCCGACGAAGAGGCCCTGCGGCAAGGCATTCTTGAGCTTCTCCTCCTGTTGATCGAGGACGCTCGCCGCATGATCAAGGGCAATGGCCTTTT
>DCIL01000084.1:311-5462 GCA_002315875.1 Verrucomicrobia bacterium UBA1727
TCCTGACGGTAGGCGGCGGGCTTGTTGATCTGGATCTTCGCAAGGTCAGGCGTCTTCTCATACTTCGCGGCAATCTTCGCCGCCTGCTCCTCGAAGCGGTCGCTCATGAACTTGAGGAAGACGAGCGTCAAGAGCACGTCACGCTTGTCACTCTGATCGGCCTTACCGCGCAAGTGATTCCGACACGCGAACAAGATGTCTTCCAGACGCTCTTCTTTGATCTTCTTAACTTTGGTCATTTTACAAGGCATAATTCCACCATTGCGTTCCTGATTTACGGAATGAATTATACCATATCCCACTCATGCGTGCCTTATTTTAACAAACAACCAATTAGAAATGGAGCATTTGGAATCGTTGAAAGCGAGAAGTCGGGAAGGAGTGAGGCGAGAGTGCGCGAGGAGCCGGACGCACACCAGCCGCAGGACGCGGCAAGATAGCCGAGGATGCGCTCCGGGGTGAGACCGGACTCGCGATAGAAGGAAATTCGCGTATCCCCATGACGCTTGGCGAGACGACGTCCGTCCGGACCCACCACAAGCGGCACATGGCAGAAGCGCGGCAGTTCGCGATCGGGGAAGAGCGCACGGGCAAGGAGTATCTGCGGAGGCGTGGCAGGCAGGAGATCATCCCCGCGTACTATCTCCGTCACCCCCATCAGAACATCATCAACGATTGCCGCGAGCGTATATCCGGCGCCACCCTCATCACGCGCAACCGGAAAATCGCCGAGCGCACGCGAAACGTCCTGATGATAAGGACCTGCAAACTCGTCGGTGAAATCAACTAAGGTATTTTCGGGAACACGAAAACGCCAGCAGGGAAGCCGCGGAGAAGAATGATGAAAGGCATCCGCCCAGGTGGCGAAGCGTCCGCGGCAGATCCCCGGATAGTAAAGTTGCTCGCCTTCGTGGGGCGCGGACTGCGCCGCCTCCACATCCTTGCGCGAACAGATACACGGATAGATAAGTCCCGCGTCATGCAGTCTCGCCGTCGCCTTGGCGTAGACATCCTTGCGCTGGGACTGAACATACTCCTCGTCCCAATCAAATCCGA
This sequence comes from Verrucomicrobia bacterium UBA1727, assembly GCA_002315875.1. Taxonomy (GTDB): domain Bacteria; phylum Verrucomicrobiota; class Kiritimatiellia; order RFP12; family UBA1067; genus UBA1067. The sequence goes on from DCIL01000084.1 coordinate 1,368, forward strand.
GCCACCTGAGATCTTCAATCGCCTGAACATCCGCGCCGACCTTGTCCTTGGGATGATCAAGATCCTCCATCCGCATTATCACCTTCCCGCCCTGACTGCGCGCGCGCAACCAGGCGATCATGAAGGTGCGCACGTTTCCGAGATGAAGCGCTCCGGTCGGAGAAGGCGCAAGACGTCCCACATACCCGACCGCCATCGTCACTCCCCCGCCCGCACTGCGTGAATGTCGCGCTCGCCGAGAATCGTCATCACCAGCCGATCCACCCCCAGCGCCACGCCCGCGGCGGACCCGATGAGATCGAGCGAATCGAGAAACTCGCCATCTATGGGATAATCCGCCTCGCCCAGCGCTCGGCGATTCGCACGCGCCCGCTCGAAACGAAGACGCTGTTCTCGTCCATCGCAAAGTTCGGTGAAGCAATTGGCAAGCTCGAGCCCATCGAAATAAAACTCCCAACGCTCCGCAACGCTCGTCCCGTCTTCTCTTTCGGAGACAATGGCGAGGGACGCCGCCTCGCGCGGATAGTCCATCAGAAAGACCCCGCCACCCAACTCGCGAATCGCCGGCTCGATCTTCGTCGCCATATCATAGTCGAAACGATCCTGATCGAAGGCGGTTACCGGATCCCATCCCGCAAATTTCAAATAGGCCTCGCGCACGGTCAGACGGCGAATGGACATCGGACCCTTGAGCGCGAACAGCAACCGCTCGAGATCGTCCGCAATCGCCAGATAGTTTTCGCCGCGGCGGTACCACTCGATCATCGTGAATTCAGGATTGTGCCGCGAGCCGAGTTCACCTTCGCGGAAACACGGACCGATCTGATAGATCCTGTCCATTCCCGCGGCGAGCAGCTTCTTCATCTGCAGTTCCGGCGAAGCGCGCAGAAATGCTCCCCCTTCAGTACGCGGACAGTCGATGTGCTCTTCGGGAGCGGGCGCGGCGATTCTGACCGGGGTCTCGACCTCGATGAATCCGAGATCATCAAAAAAGCGGCGCATCGCGCTTACGATCGCCGCCCTTCTCTTGAGATTCTCAATCATCGTCAGTGCTCGAACCGTTCGAAGTACTTGCCGAGATACTTGATCATCCGCGACTCCAACCAAGGAGTGACGCGCCAATAGTCCCGAAGCTCCAGATACTCGCTGACCGGACCGGGCTGTCCCGGCTTGACGCCATACTCGCACTTGAGCATGATGTTGCGCGCTGTCGCTTCACTCGAAACGAACTCAATGACCTGGGTCTTGAAACCGAGAATGCGCATAATCATCGCGCGGAAGGAATCGGTGAGGATGTCGCAGAGCCGCTCGCGGAGAATCGACTGGCGGAGGAGTCCTGAGAAGACCTGCCGCGACGCCGCACCCTTCGCATTGAGATCGGCGAGATCCTTCTGAAGCTCATGCTGGCAGCACGGAGCAGAAAGAATGTACCGCGCCTTCCACTCGACCGCGCGCGCAAGTGCTTCGTCCGTCGCCGTATCGCAGGCGTGAAGCGAGCAGACGAGGGAGACGGATTGAGAGGGTTGAGAAAGTTGAGAGGCGAGGAGAGGCAGGTCGACAGTGGTGAGGTCTGATTCAATGAAGACGACCTTTGACTCCACATCCATCTCCTTGGCCATCTTCCGCGCAGCGGTGATGACGTCGTTCCTGCGGTCGATGCCGATGACGGTCACGTCCTTGAAGCCGAGCGCCTGCGTGAGATAGAAGTAAAGGGAAAGAGTGAGATACGCCTTGCCGCATCCGCAATCGACCGCGGTGAAGGGTTCGCCGTCATTGACGACCGTATCCTTGACGACCTTAAGAAACTCGTTGACCTGATCGTACTTGCCGCGCATCGAGGCACGGATTCGCCCTTCTCCGTCCGCAATGCCGATAACCCTGAGGAGCGCAGTCGCATCGAACTCGGTAAGAGGCACCTTCTTCACCCGGTCGTGGGGACGCACCACCGCGACGCGATCCATCTCAGCCGAGCGCGTCGCCATGACGTGTCCCTTCTTAGTCACGCGAACGTGAAGATCGCCCTTCGCGGTCATGAGATGAAGGTCACGCGCCCCCTTCTGGGCGATGATCTCCTCAAGTCCTTCCGCGGCGGCGTTCATGTCGAGATTCTTGACCTGAACGTGTCCATCGTCATTCATCTCGGCCTGAAAGCACTTCTCGCCGCCGATCTCGACGGGTCTGAGAGAAATGCGGAAGGTCCTGCCGCCGCGGCGCACGGACTGCACGAGCTTCATGAAACCCTCGCCGAGCACGCGGGAGCGGATTTCCTCCTTGAGCTTTCCTTCGAGTTCGAACTTCTCCATAAAATGATCAGAGGCGGATCTTGCCGGACGAAGTGCGCGGGAACGGCTCGCTGCGCACGATGACCGTCTTGACGCGCTTGTAGACCGGAAGCTGCAGATTGAGCTCTCCGATGAAGCGACGCACGCTCTCTTCGGAAATCGCAGCGAAAACCTCGGCGATCACATCGCGCGTGCCCTTTTCGCCGCGGACCACGCACTCGCGGATTCCGGGAATGGAAAGGATCTTGTCCTCAAGTTCCTCGGGCGCGATCTTCTTGCCCGAATCGAGAATGATCGTGCGCGAAGCGCGTCCGGTGAAATAGACGAAGCCGTCCTCATCGATCCGCCCGATGTCGCCGGTGTGATACCAACCGTCCGCATCGATGACCTGAGCGGTCTTCTCGGGCATCTTGTAGTATCCCTTCATGATCGCCGGACCGCGCATAAGAAGCTCGCCCTCGTCGGACACCTTAATCTCGGTGCGGAAGTTAAGCGGAATCTGTCCCGCCGAACCGACATGGGGATCGCCGGCGACCGGCGCGATCGAGAAATGCGCCGCGGTCTCGGTCATTCCCGAACCGGTGAGCGTACGGATGCCGAGCGACGTGAGATGTTCGTAGGTCCTCCGCGGCAGCGACGCTCCGCCGGTGAGAATCCAGTCGATCGGCATTCCGAGCGCCTCTTCGGCGCTCTTGCCGTGCTGGTCGATCTTCGCGGCCAGGATCTCCGCGAGCGCCGGCACGAGGAAGAGATAGTTGACGCGGAAGCGTTCCGCGGCATCGTAGATACGGCGAAAATCGGGACACACCCCGAGCGCCGAACCACCGAGCAGCATGAGATAGGTCGTCGCAATGCCGAAGATGTGATGGAGCGGCAGAAGCATCAGCGAGCGCGTACCGCGGCGGATCTGAAGCTGCCGGATACCGAACTCACAGAACGTCTCCATCGCCTCGATGGTGAGCTCGGCACCGCGCGGTTCGGATGTCGTACCCGAGGTGAAGACGATCATCGAAGTGCGCTTTACGTCCACCGACGCCTCATTCCAGATCGTCTCCTTCGGCGAGAAGAAGCCGCGGCACTTGTCAAGGAAGCGCTCGGTCTTGAGCGAACCGAAGCCCGCGGTGATTATGCCCGGCATGAGCGCCCTCGCCGCGTGTGCCTTCTCGTCATAAAGCGCCGAGTAGACGAGGGCGGACGCCCCGACGAACTTCAACCGATCCGCAATCTCGACCGGCGTGAGGTTCATGTCGATCGGGACAACCGTCGCACCCGAGAAGATGATCGCCGCATGGGCGACGAACCACTCGTAGCTGTTCTCGCCGAGAAGTCCAATCTTGGCCCCGGGAGCGTGCAGACGGATGAGTCGCGCGACGAGGTCGATGTCGTCCGTCAACTGCTGCCAGTTGATCGGCACCGACCGGTCGCCGGAAGTGATGAGGAACGCCGGACTACCCGGACATTCCTCGCGCATCTTCTTGAAGGCCTCGAAAATCATCTTCCGGACTCAGTGCTGATTGTAGGTGGCGTTGACTTCTTCCCAGGTGCGGGAGGTGAAGAACTTCGCAATCGCCGTATCATATTCGGCGGTGTGCGAAAACGCCTTCTTCATCAGCTTGAAACGGGTATCGAGACCGATCGTGCCCTCGTGATCCTGAAGCTCGTTGGCGAGATTGCCATAGTCCTGCGGATCGGTGACGGACGCCACTCGCAGATAGTTCTTCGCCGAAGCGCGCACCATGCAAGGCCCTCCGATGTCGATGTTGGTACGGGCCATCTCGGGCGTAACGCCTTCCTTGGCGACCGTCTCGCGGAA
>DCIL01000084.1:5495-14868 GCA_002315875.1 Verrucomicrobia bacterium UBA1727
TGACGACGACCATGTCGATCGGCAGCGCGCTCAAGCGCTTGAGATCATCCTGATGGGCATCGTTGTACTTCTCGGAAAGGAGTCCGAGATAGATCTTGAAATCAAGCGTCTTGACGAGTCCGCCCTGCATCTCGGGCTGGCCTGTATAATCGGAAACCGCCACCAGCGTATCGTTGGCCGCCTCGCCGAGGATTTCCTTCACCTTGACGTAGGTGCCGCCGGTCGAATAGATCTTCACGCCCGGGCACGCCTTGACGAGCGCGGGAACGAACGTCTCGAGCCCGGTCTTGTCGGATACGGACATCAGCACGTTCCGGACCTTGACGCGGTTGTCGATTTCAGTTACGATGTTAAGGGACATTTCAATTCTCCTCTCGCATCAGCCGATCTTGCCGATGGCAATGAGCGTGAACACCATCGCGAAGATGGCGACCGTCTCGACGATGCCGAGCGCGGCGAGATAGTTGGTGAAGCCCTGTCCCGTCTCGGCCTGGCTGTCACAGGCGGACGCACCGGCGCGACCCTGGAAGAGTGCGGATGCACCGATGGCGAGTCCGGCGAAGATGCCGAGCACGAGGCACGGAAGTCCGGCGCCGGGAACCGCGGTCTTGCCGAACATCGTGAACATGAGAATCATTCCGTAAAGCGTCTGGGTGATCGGAGCGCCGACGAACGAGAGCAGCAGGAACGGAGCCGGCTTACCCGCGGCATAACACTTCTTCCACGCTCCGACCGCGGCATTGGCGGCGAAACCGGTGCCGAACGCCGAACCGGTGGCGGAAAGTCCGAGGCAGGCGATGGCGCCCGCGACAATCATGGCTGCATCATTCATTTTCTGTTTATCTCCTTACTGTTTGGTTGTTTTAGATTTACGAAACGGACTGAAAGCGTATCCCGACCAGGTCACGCCCTTGTGATTCGAGAATTCGAGCGTGTTGAGTCGCACCGCATGCACGAGGATCGAAAGCCCCGCCATCATCAGGTTCAACACGTGACCGAACACCAGAATCGCGATCATCGCCAGGCCCAAGAGGAGCTTCGCCCACCAGGCGTCTCCGGACTGGAACAGGTCGATCGCCATCTGATTGAAATTCTCCGCTACCTTGACGGACGCAAGGCCGACCGCGAAAAGGCGCACGTACGAGATGATGTCACCGAGCGCACTCATGATGCTCAAGGGAAGCATTCCGAGTTCAGCACCGCGCGTCTTGAGTTCGGACGGCTTGACCGAGAAGAGGAAGACCGCGGCAATCGAGGCTCCGCCCATCCAAAGTCCCCAAGTCGGGAACGTCGGGAAGATGCCAACGATCGAATTTGTCACGAGATACATCATCAAAAGTACGCCCGCCCAGCCGAACTCCGCAATCGCCGTCGAATCCGGCAGGCGACAGAGTCCGTTCCACACACGCGCGAGCATCAAGTGACTCACACCGATCGTGAAACACAGAAGCATCATGTGGTTGTAGCTCGGATCCGCCAGCCACTCGACCGTCGGCCAGGACTTCGCAAACGGCAACGCCGCACCGAACCAGGTATTGGAAAGAAAGCCCCAGACGATGGTTGCGGACGAAAATACGGTCAGAAGCAACAGCCACGCCTTAGGCAGCTTCTTGCGCATCAAAAGCGTAGCGGCGAGGAAGATCGAACCGTAGGCGCCGTCCCCTACCAGCATTGCGAAGAAGAGCGAGAAGTAGCACATGAACGGCACCGAGACGTCGCCTTCGGTATAGCCGGGCGCGATGCCGAGTCCCTTAAAAAGATCGTTCACCGCCTTGAAGCCACGCGGCGGCTCCATCAGCGTCGGCGGAACCTCTCCGTCCGCCGGATCCCTGAGGAGAATGCCCCAACCCTGCTCGCGGGTCTTCGTCTTGAGCGCCTCGACCGCAGTGAACGGAACCCATCCAGAAAGCACCGCGATCTCGCCCTCAGCATTCAGCAGTTCCTTCGCCTGCTCGAACGCCAGCTTGTCCGCCAGCGTCGGATTGTCCTTCAGAATCAGCGTCTCGTCCGCCGAAGCGATCTTCGCCTCATCGATGCCGATGCGGTTGACGACACGATAATGCTTCTCCTGCATCTTCGAAAGCCGCATCTCGGGAAGCTTCTCAGGCAACCCGACGATCGAGCGCACGTTCTCGTCCACCGCCATCATGCGCTCGGCGAGTTTCGGATCAAAATCACCATACGACTCGTAGGTCTTGATGAGCCGCTCGAGACGATCACGCTCAACGATCAGCGTCGAGCGATCTTCATCAAGCGCGAGCACCTCGCCGACGGAGCGGGGACGAATCTCAAACTCTTCGCGCGAGGTCTTGCCACGCGAGCGAAGGATGAGACGCACCGCCTTCTCGGCCTTCTCGATGTCTTCACCGGCCTTGACCACCGCCGCACCACGTGAAGCGGACAGATCGAGATGCACCGCCCCGAGCTCGCGAAGCGCATCAATCGTACGCTCGCGATCCGCCGCGGTGGCCACGAGATCGAGATGCATCATCTTTACGATCATGCCGCCACCTCCTCACCGGTGCCGCGACTCTTGGCAATCTTACCGCGCGTGACGGACGCCGTCTGCTCGTCGCTGATCGCGATCTTTATGCGACGGATGGCCTCCTTGCATTCGGGAATCTTCACCTTCTCGAAGAGATTGACGCGCTGACTTGTAAGCTGAAGCTCGATGGAGACGAGACGACGCTGTTCCTCGAAGACCGCGCGCTCGCACTGGAGCGAAAGAATCGAGGTCGTGACCGCGACCGCATCGTCCACCCACGCTGGCGTGAGAAACGGATCAATCGGACGCACCTCGGTATCAATGGACTCGAAAACCGGAATCTTAACGCCAGCAATGTTTGCATTGCCCGTATGAACGCCCTTGACGCTCACCAATCCTTCAAGCAAACTCTCGTCGGTCGCGAAAAGCCCGACCCACCGCGAAAGCGCCGCTCGCACTTCACGCTCCTTAGCCGAAACCGCGTCCGCCTTGGCACTGATACCGGCGATTTCCGACTGAAGCTGCTGCTTTTTCAGCTGCAACATCGGCAAAAAGCGCTGATATCTTTTCAGCGCATCCTGCTGGGCCTTCAGCTCCGTTTTCGTAAGTTTGATCTTAGCCAACTCGAAATCCTCTTTTCCCTTGCGGAAATTGGCGGATATTATACCATACTCTACCGCCCCCGAACAATGAGAACTATCGCAAGCGTGAGTAGTCGGTTCATGGTGTTTTATCTGAGCCTTGGATGACAGTGCGGAGACCGTAGGCACGCAGCGTTTCGTTGGCCTTGCGAACGGCCTGTGACGAGGAATCCGATTCAAGTTCGGTGAGGACGCGCTCACGGATCTGCCGCTCTTCGACGAGTCGCTCGTTCAATCGGCGGACGTAACTTTCGACACTGCCGACACCGTCCGCGAGATACTCCTTCAATTCCACCTTCATGCCGCGCACGATCGCCTTCAGCTCGGCAATTTCGCGAGCTTCTCCGTCCACCGGAAGAATCGGCTCGTCCAGCGAACGCCGAAGATCGGAAAGCGTCCCCCCGTCAACCTTGACGTTCACGATCCCGTCGGCGGAACGATAGGCCCCCGGCTGCGCGAAGCGCGCGAGGAAGCGCTCGCCGGGACGACTGAAGACCTTCGCGAAGTCGGTACGGACGATTTCTTCGATCAGCGCAGGATCGCCATAGATCTGATGGCGCGGACTTTCCATCGCGACTGTCGCCGCGGTTGGCTTGCGAACGCTGACAATCACCAGCGCTGCGGTAACCGCGGCAAAAAGAACGCCGAGCGCGGCAAGCACCCAGCCGCGGCGAACGAACGCCTTCACCCGATTGATCGCATCCGGCGCCTCGACAAGTCCGAACGGCTTGACGCCGCGACTCTTGAGAAGCGAAAACGCCGCTTCTCTCGAATCGGCGTCGATGACGTCCTGATGACGGACGTTATCCTGGGTGCGATATTCGTAATTGAAGCGCATCCTTTTTCGGTCAGCGCTTCGACTCCGGCTTGATGGCGAGCGGCTTCGAGGGCAACGCGTGAACGTCGTCCCAAATCGCCTTCTGCACCGCATTGGTCGGTTGATGCGCCCACCCTTCCATGCACGCCTGCTCGTAGGTGGAAACGGAATACGGCACGACTCCGCGATGCTTGAGCGCCTTGTCCATGCGGCGCATCACATCGACCGCGAGCCGATAGTCCTCCATCTTGTCGAGATCGCCGACCTTGGCGATGGGACCGACAGGATTGTGCGGATACGCGGAATCGATGCCGCCAATCGCCGAAGCGAGCGCGCGCGTAAGTTCCTTCTTCACACGTGCGTTGAAGAAGGCGGGCTTCTTTCCAAGTCCTTCAGCAAGCTTGGCGACGTTGACCGCGGCCCAGGCATTGTCCGGAGCTGCGAGAACGGACGGGAAATCAGGTCGATCGATTACGAAGACCGTCGCCTCGCCAACCGGCTTGACGTTCGGAAAATCAAAAGTGCCCTCGATGACATCGACCTTGACGCGGAGATTGGTGTAGAAATAATCGGCGGACTCCCTGAGAATCGCTGCGTCCGCCTTCTTCTGGGCATTCACGTAGACGATGCGTCCCTTCATCTTGCGAGTATCGAGAAGCCGTCCGCCGGTCTGGCGATACGCTTCCTCCTCGCGGGAGAGCTTCTTCTGATCCGCGGCGAAAAGCGCGGCGGCGGAAGTGACGATGAGCGTCAGGACGATGATTCTTTTCATGTTTTACTGCTCCTGTTCGTTTGAAGATTCGATATCGTGTCCGTGACGGAGGACCTCGCGGGTGATCTTGTTAAATTGCAGCGGCGCGATGCCCTTGTCCTCCAGCATCTTGTTGACCGACTTGAGCGCGATATCGACGTCGTCATCGGTCATCTCGGCATCGCTGTAGATCTTGCGGAACTCCTGCTCGAGCGTCTGCTTGTAGACGCCGAGATCCTGCAGTTCCTTGCGCGTCTCCTTGAAAAGCTCCGCCACATCGTTGCCGGCATCGACCTCGCTCTTGAGCTTCTGCATCACCGCCCGCATATCCTCACGCAACGCACGCTGCTCGGGCGTATCCTTCTCGCCGTCCTCGATCGGCAACGACATCGTCTCGACCACTTCCTTGATGAAGCTGTCGGAATACGTACGCTCGCCCACGAATTGCGAACCGGGCGGCGCGGTCAGGTACGCGGCAAGCTCGTTCTGATAGTGGTACTTGAAGATCTCGTACTTCGCCTTGGCGCGGTGAAGTCCGTTCGTGACGAGCTTGTGTCCGGGACGCGGCACGAAGTAGATGCGCCCCTCGTCATCGATCGCGGCATTCTTGAATCCCTTGGCCCAGCGGATCGGCTTCGGTCCTTCCGGCTTCTTCTCGACCTTATTCGTCTCCACGGGCTCGGGGACGGACTTCACCGCCTTGTCGCCATTATCGGCAATCGTACCTGCGTGATGCTGCTTCTCGACCCGAGGCGCTTCCGCCTCACTACCCCTGAACATGAACCACATCGCCGCGGCGGTTCCGACCACGACCACGAGTCCTGCGACAACGCCACGGAGTCCACCGGGACTCCTCCTCACCGGTGCCGCGCCTTCGCTGATGGAGATCGCGGAGATGCCGCGCTCGCTAAGCTGCTTGAAAAGCGCGGACTTGTCAGCGGCCTCGAACGTTTCGCTGACGCGCTCGCCCTTAGCATTCCTGTATGTTACTGCAAAAGCCATTTACCTATCCTCTCATTTGAACTTCTCGCGGTTGATCCAAAGTCCGAGCGCGGGATTCGGAATAAAGTAAACCTGTTCGCCATCCACTTCGTTATATCCGTACTTGAGTTTCTTCGGATCGTACTTCGACGCGTACTCGTCGTAGTCCCCCGAAAGAAAGCCCGCGTCCTCGATCTCCTTGCGCGTTATCTTCTTCACGCAATAACGAATCGAAAAGCGTCCGTCGGACGAGCCGTGGATGAGATGCGCGACCGCACCCATGTTCTCCTTCATATCGACGTTCGCAGGATCGTTAAAAAGCTCGAGCGTGTGGAGGCGTCCCTTGTAGCCGTACTTGCGGATGAGCTTGTCGTTGGTCGGATCCTCGCCGAACTGATGCACGGCCGGCGCGAGGATGATGAGCTCTCCACCGTCCGCCATCGCCATGCGCGTACGGTAGACGGCCTTGTTGCCAAGCCAGGTCGAAGTGAACTCGCTCTCGTCGAGATATACGACGCACTTCTTGATGCCGGTCTCGACATAATCGATGTTCTTGTCCTGTGCAAGCTTGACCGCTTCGGTAAGGCAGTTGCGTCCCTGCCCGATGAAGAGTCCGTGACTTCTGATCTTGCCACCCGGAGCGGTGTTGACCGTCAGCACCCAGAGTACGGGACGCTTCGCGATGAAGTGCTCGCAAGCGTAGTCGAAGAGCTGGCGGACAGGCGTATGGTCACGCCCCATCGCCTTCTCCATTCCGCAGACGGCGCCGATCATGTGCGAACAGTTGATCATCGAAGAGCCGCCGATGCCGACGAAGATGTTCTTCGCATGGTTGGCCATGCCGATCACCTCGTGCGGCACGACCTGTCCCGGCGAGACGATGAGATCGTACTTCTCGTCCATGAACCTGCGGTTGACCTCAACCGCCACCGGATCCTTCCAAAGTCCCTCGGAAAGGCGCTCCACTTCGTCCGCCGGCACTTCGCCGAGCTTCACGACATCGGTGCGCCAGTTATGGACGAGCATCCGGTCGTACGGGATTTCGCCGAACATCGTTTTCCACTGCGTCTCGCTCACCGGCACGTGCGTACCGAGCGCAGGCAGGATGTCCACCGCCGCCCCCTTCGCAGTCAGCAACCTGTAGAAGACCTGGGTGATGAACCCGGCGTTGGAATGGAAGCGCGTGAAGTCCGGAGGAATGATGAGACAGTTCCTGACCGCCCCCTTCTCCGCTTCCCACGCCGCGAGCGCGGCGGCAAGCTTCTCGGCGATCTCGTCGTTCGAGATTCCGGCGTCACTGTTGGCAATCGTGAAAATGTCGTTCATAGGACCTTCCTCATGGCGATTTCTGGACACGTAAAGGGATTCGCATGTTTGGTGCAGTTGATGCAGCCGGTGTAGAGTTTGTGCATGATGTCCGTCTTCTCGATGCGCTCAAAGCCGAGCGACTCGAAGAATTCCGGCGCGAACGTAAGCACGTTAACATCCCGCGGCGAAAAGCGGGACACGTCCTCGATGATGCGCGTGACGAGCATGCGTCCGACGCCACAACGCCGCGCGGACTTATCGACGGCGACCGAGACGATCTCTACCGCGGCAGCCTTGGCATCCCCGATCTCGGGATGAATCTGATACGCCGCGCAACCAATGACCTGACCGTCCGCCTCCGACACGACGAATCTGTCGATGGACTCGACGATGTTGCCGAGCGAACGCGGAACGAGCTGATCGGTGTTCTGCGAAATGAGCGCAAACACCTTCTCCGCATCAGCCAAAGTAGCCGCTCTTACCACAAACTCTCTCAACTCTCTCAACCCTCTCAACTTTCCCAACTTTCTCAACCTACAGATGTTTCCTCGTGAACATTGTCGCCAGCACAAAGCAGACCAGCACCGGAAGCCATATGAGAACATGCGGGAAAATGAGATACATCTCCTCGCAGGAAAGCATCAATATCACGACCACGTAATAGCCGAGCGAGACGGCGAGCGAAATTGCCATGCCGATGGACGATTCCTTGCGTTGGGAGCGGATGCCAAGCGGGATGCCGATCAGCACAAAGCAGATCGAAGCCATGGCAAAGACGAAACGCTTGGAGAACTCCACTCGGTGCGAGGAAAGTTCCTTTCTGGCGATATCGACACGCGGATCGTCCTTGCCGAATAGTTTCTCGCCATGCGCGATCGTCGCCTTGAGCTCCTTGATTTTCGCAAGCATCTCGACCGTACGGAAATCCTTCACGCGTTTGGTGTATCTGGAATTCTTGATGACGTCCTTGAGCGTATAGACGAAGCGATTGGCGCGAGCGATCGTGCGATGCTTCTCATCGACGGGATCGACCGTCATGTGATAGAGTTCGAGATTGATATCGGTGTTCATTTGAGTGACGAGCGCCTTGTCGGCGGTGATCATGCGCTCGACATTATCGCTCGAATAATCGATGACAACGAGATCGTAAAGCCAGTTGCCCTCCTTGCGCGCGAAGTAGAGCTTGAGCTTGGGAAAATCGTCGATGACGCGTCCGGGCTCGAGCACTGAAAGTCCGGTCTTGACGGATACCTTGGTCTTGAGCGTACGCCGCACCTCGTGTCCCCGCGGAACTACCTCGTTGTTGACGAAGAAGCCGAGCGCCGTGCAGAGAACTCCGAAGAGGATCGGGTACTTCATCACCGAAATGAGATTGATGCCGCAGGCACGCATCGCGGCAATCTCGCTGTCGGCGGACATTCTCGAGAAGACGAGAATGGAGCTTACGAGGAGCGCGAGCGGCATCGACCACTGCAAGGTCTCCGGCAGCGAGACCGCACAGAACTCACCTACGAGCGACATCGGCACGCCGTCCATGATGTAGCCGACGATCTGGACGAGAAGTCCGATCGTCAGCACGAACGACAGCACCAGGAACGCGAGCACGAAGCTCGACATGAAGGATCCGAAAACGTATTTCTCTATCGTCTTCATCAATCAGAACCGAAGCACGAAATAATTCTTCTTGCCGCTGCGCAGCACCGCGACGCCGTCCTTGACATCGTCCGCGGCGAAAACGCGCTTGTCATCGATTTTCGCGTCATTGAGGGAGAGTCCGCCTTGGGACGCCATACGCCGCGCCTCGCCGTTGGACTTGAACATTCCCGCAGCCGCGGCAACTGCAAAGACCGGCTTGCCCACCGCGTCCTCGAGCTTGACTGAAGCACTCGGCACGTTATCGGCCTTGGCGATGTCAGCGGACGACTTCTTCGCGTAAAGCGCCTCGGTCGCTTCCTTCGCCTTCTTGAGTCCCTCCTCACCGTGAACGAGCAGCGTCAGTTCCTCGGCGAGCGCCTTCTGCGGAATGCGCGCTTCGGGATGCGCCTTCATCTCCGCCTCGAGCGCGGCAATCTCGTCAAGCGACTTCATCGAAAAGACCTTGAGGTAACGGATGACATCCGCATCCGCCGCACGCAGGAAGTACTGATACCAGTCGAAGACCGGAGTCATCTCGCCATTGAGGAAGAGCGCATTGCCTTCGGACTTGCCGAACTTCTTGCCGGTCGAATCGAGCAGCAACGGGAAGGTAAGGCCGTATGCGGTCTTACCGCGCATGCGATGGACGAGATCAGTGCCTGCCGTAATGTTGCCCCACTGGTCCGCCCCGCCGACTTCAAGCTGACAGCCGTAGTTGTCAAAGAGATGAAGGAAGTCATTGCCCTGCAGGATCT
>DCIL01000084.1:14965-23406 GCA_002315875.1 Verrucomicrobia bacterium UBA1727
GGAAGTTGATGGCGATGTCGCGCAGAAACTCAATGGCGCTCGTGCCCTTGTACCAATCGTAGTTGTCGACCATCACCGCGGCATTGGGTCCGTCGAAATCGAGGATGCGCGAAAGATTCTCGCGAATGCCCTTCTTGTTCTCCGCCACCTGTTCGACCGTGAGCATGTTGCGTTCGGCGGACTTGCCCGAAGGATCGCCGATGAGTCCGGTCGCGCCGCCCACGAGTGCGATCACCTTGTGTCCCGCCTGCTGGAAGCGCTTCAGGACGATGATTGAAACGAGATTGCCCGCCTGCAGCGAACGCGCGCTCGGATCGAATCCGCAGTAGATCGTCATCGGCTTTTCAAGCGCCTTCTCGATCTCTTCGTCCGTCAGCGCCTCTACCAGTCCCCTGGCCTTAAGTTCTTCAATCAGTTTCATATTCGTGTCTTCGTATAAAATTACAGATGAAAGATGAAATCATCGATGAGGGACGACATCAGCGGCTTCGCGGCGGCGCCGGCGGCCATCACTTCGTTGTGGTCGAGGGGACGCAGCGAGATGCCCGCGGCAAGATTAGTGACGAGCGAGACCCCAGCGACCTTCATTCCCACCGCCTTCGCGAACATCGCCTCGGGAACGGTGGACATTCCAACCACGTCCGCTCCCTGCGCCTTGTACGCGCGTATCTCGGCCGGCGTCTCGTAGCACGGCCCGGAACTGAAGGCGTAGACACCGTCCATCGCACGAAGCCCCAACCGATTGGACGCGGAATGGAGAAGCTCGGCAAGATGACGGTTATAGACCTCTGACATGTCGGGAAAGCGCTCGCCCCAGTCCGGATCATGCGCACCGATCAGCGGATTGAGTCCCACCAGATTGATGTGATCGCGCACGATGACGAAATCGCCGGGACGAAGCGCGGGATTGATTCCTCCGGACGCATTGGTCAGAAGTACCTTCTCGCACCCCATCCGCCTCAGAATCTCCACCGCCATCACCACCGGTTCCCATCCCGCGCCCTCGTAATAATGACGGCGTCCGCACCACGCGGCAATCAGCTTTCCAGCGCGGCGATAAAGGATGAACTCTCCGCTGTGACCCTTTACCGTCGAAGCCCCGAGGCCGGGAATGTCACCGTAGGACGCACGAAAGACGATCTCATCGGTCTTGAGCGCCTCACCCCATCCGCTTCCCAGCACGATGCCGAGATCCGGCGGCGCCTTGAAGCAAAGATCGGGAAAATATCCAGCGGCCTTATCGAAAATCGCCTTATTCATGCCTTCACCTTTACAATAATTTTCCTATGCACCCCTTCACCTTCACCTACACCTACACCTACACCTTTTTCACTTTTCCCTTTTCCTTTTTCCTTTTCTATCCCTGGCGCGTGTCCGTCATACGGCGGGAAAAAGATCGCGAACTCGCCAGGCACGAGCGTAACATATTCGCAGGGAGCATCGAAAAAGACGATGTCCTTTTCCTTGAAAGCCCCATCAAGTGCCGCGGACGGCGTCTCGCATAGTCCGAAGGTTTCTGGACCGGTAAGCGGAAGCTGGATGTCGATGTACTTCGAATGCGCCTCGCACTTTGCAGTCGCAGGATCCTTGAGTTGATGTTCGTCTACGGACGCAAAGATGTCCTCGCCGTCAATCGGGTGCTTGCCCGCCGGAAGTTCCGCGAGCGCGCCGATTCCGCGGCTTAAGAACTCAAACGCCTTCGCGAACCGCGGATGCAGATCGGCGTACTTCGCAATCTCGTCAAGCTTGCCGATGATGTGCTTCACTTCGCCTCCTCCGAAAGCGAACCCAGACCTTTCACTGCCGCTTCTCCTTTTTCACTTTTCTCTTTTTCCTTTTCCAGCCGCGTGCGCTCGTTATCCGCCGCGGTCAGCTCATCCGCCTTTTTCTGCTCGATAGCGGCTTCAGTAAGCTTCTGTTCCCGCACCCGTTCGGCAAGTTTCTTAAGTTCTTCCTGACTGGCCGAGTCAAGCATCTTCTTCTCAAGCGCTTCCTTCTGCTCCTTCTTAAGATCATCCTTATGCAGTTCAAGCCACTGATCGCGCTCGTCCTTCGTCATTTCCTTGAGCTTCTTGATGCGATTGACCTTCTCCTGTTCAATCGCCTGCTGGTTCTTGCGCTCCTCGTCTTGCTTTTCCCACTCATCCTTGAGCCGGCGGAGCTGCTCCTTCTTGCTGACGGGATCCGCAAGCTTGGACGCCGACCACCCGTGATCATCCCACGGACGCGTATCGCTCATGGTCTTCTTGCGGCGAATCGCCTCCGCCTGCGCCGAAGCGGAATCATCGAGAACGTATGGCGTCATGAAGATGAGAAGTTCCTTACGGACATCATCCTTGACCACCTTCCCGAAGAGCCACTTGCCAATCCAGGGAATGTCCTTTAGAATCGGGATGCCGGTCTCGGACTCGCTCGTGTACGTGTCGGTAAGTCCGCCCAGAACCACGGTCTGCATATTCTCGAGAAGGACATCGGCGCTCATCTCACGAGTCGAGGTAGTCGGGACCGAAACATCCTGCAACGCGGAGCTACCGCTGGACGTATTGCCGGCGGAATACTTGATCGTTTGATCAGCACCCTTCTGCGTATACTTGGTTTCGACTTCGAGCATGACCGTGCCGTTGGGGTTGATCTTTGGAGTCGTCTTGATTTCAATGCCCAGTTCCTTCTGTTCATAGTCAGGAACGGCGATTGTGGAGTAGGAGTTTCCGGACGAGGTAAAGCCCTTGAGAAGGTAGGTCATGTCCGTCGCATTGATCGTCGCCTCCTTGTTGTCCACCGTCATGACGATAGGCGAGGCAATGTATTTTGACCTGGCATCAGTCTTGGCCGCGTTGATGACGGCGCTAAGATTGAGCTTATCGGACTTGAAAAGCAGATTTATGCCAGATCCGATCGGAGAGACGCTTGAACCGCTCAACAACGCCTCCTTGGCCGCGGCAATGTAGTTTTTGATCTGATCATCGGTAGCGGAGGTTCCGATCGCCTCCTTCGCTTCGGCATACCATTCCGTGTAGGTCTTCGAGGATGACATGGCGGACAGCACGCCTGCGTTCGATCCACCGCCGCCGCCCATGCGCGCATTCGGATCGGTTCCTGTCGACTGATTCTGCACCCAATCGACGCCAGTATTGAGATTCTTACCGAGCGTAACTTCGATGATCGCAGTTTCAATCAGGACCTGCGAGAGCTTGATATCCATGGATTCAATGATGGATTCAATCGTGGGCACGAGTTCCTTATTGGTCATCACCACGAGGCCGTTGATGCGCTTGTCGGAAAGGACGGTCGTATTGTCCTTCGAAAGTTCGCCGGCCTTGGGATCGCCGGTACGCTGATTGGCGGGCTTCTTGGCAGGCGTAGGCGCAGTCGTGCGCGACAGATTGCCGCTGGTCCCCTTCTTGGCGTTCTGATTCTGATTGTTCTTGGACGAGCTCTTGGAGGACGACGCATTGCCGATGAGGTCGTTGATCATGTCCGAAACATCCTCGGAATCGGCGTACTTGAGGCGATAGACCTTGACCACGATGTCCGGCGTGGTCTCGACATCGAGCTGTTCGATCACCTTGTCGAAGAAGTCCATATTCGCCTTCGAGGTGATGATGACGAGTTTGTTGGACCGCTCGTCCGCCAGGATCAGCACCTTGCCGCGGATCATGCCGCGGTCGGCGTCGGAGACGGACATCACCAACGAGGCGTTGTTCACCGGCTCAGGCTGCTTGGGCTGGTTGCGATTGAGGAGGCGATTGGTGAAATTAGGACGCTGCTGTTGCTGCGCGGCCTGATTCGGAATCTTGCCGTTCTTCTCCTGCTCGGTCTTGGAATCGGTCACGATCGCCTCGAGCGCGGTCTTGATTTCCGCCGCGGTCGCATTCTTGATCTGACGAACGAACACCTGCTCGGTTATCGGCGTGGAGATGTCGACCATACGGACGATTTCCAGCATTCGGTTTATGTTCTGCTCGGTATCGGTCACGAGGATGGAATTGGTGCGCTCGAAGACGAGGAGCTGTCCCGCATTCGACTTGAGTCCCTCGAGCACCTTCTGCGCCTCCTCGGTGGAGATGTTGCGGAAGGGAATCATCATCGAGACGACGCGAGTGGACTCATTGAGTTTCTGCTCGGTATCCATGATGAGCGGGATGCCCTCCTTGCGCACGTCCTTGCGCGGCAAGGCGCGGATGAAGCGATCACCGTAAGGTTCGAGATGGATTCCGTTCATCTCGAGAATCGCTTCGATCGCCTCGAGGTACTCTGCCTTGGTGAGTTTCTGTCCCTGTCGCGACTTGAGCGTGATCGTCGCGGTGGGCGCGGTAGGATCCTTGAGAATCGTCTTATCGACCTGCTCGCCATACGCCTGCAGGACAAGATCAACCGGTACGGCGTCCCAATTCAAGGCCGGCGCCTCGCCGGTAGCAGTTGCGGACTCGGGAACGCTCGCCGGCTTGGTAACATTAGTGCGGCCGTTTTGCGGACGAGGCGTATTCAGTAACGAACTTTTCCGCGCGGAAGTCGTCGCCTGCTGCGCGAAGGCAAACGACGCGGCGAAGACAAGCAGTAATGCGATTGCGGTTTTCTTCATAAGATCACTTCTCCCTCATATATGCGCAATTGAGCGTGAAATTGCCCTTGAGATATCCCTTCTTGGAACTCGGACGGAAATTAAGCTGGGAGATTGCGAACATTCCGTTTTCGGCATTCTCCATTTCATACATGAACTTGACGAGCGCCTCGAGCGACGCCTCGAAGTTCTTAACCTCGATCGGCAGCTGCAACACCTCGCCATGCTCGGTCTCGGGCTTGGCTTCGTACTGTCCGATCAAAACGAGATTGCGCTTCGCCGCCTCTTCGACACGCTTGAGCCAGGTCGTGTCCGTCGCCTTGCCGCTCTCGAACATCGGCATCGCGGAGCGCTTTGATTCATACTCCTCTGCGAGTTCGCCCTTGCGCTCGATCAGCCGGCATTCCCTGACGTAGGTCGCCTTTGCTGACTGGTAATTGCGCGCCGCCCGTTTCCACGCCGATTCGGCGGACATAAACCAGACACCCACCGCGACCGCATAGAGCGCGACCACGAGCAGCACCGCGCCGAGCGCCTTCTGTTTTAGGGATGCGTTGTTCATTCCGCCCCCTCCTCTTCGCTCTTCATCACCATCTCAAGATTGAACCGCTGACGGCCGCCCTTCTGAGAACTGAGCGCGCCCATCTTCACGTCGGCGAAAACGAGTTCATCGCCGGCGGGCAGGGCGGACATCATGTCCTTGAAGTTGAGAATCGCGGACTGCTGTTCCGAATCACCGCCGACGCGCAACGACTCCCCAAGGCGGAAATCCCAGTTGTTGAGCGTAATATCCTCGGGCAGGCGATCGGAAATCGCCTTCATGATCTCAAGCGCACCGCGTTCGTTGTCGGAATACTTGCTTACGATTTCGATCTTGGACTCCATGTCCTTGACCGCCTTGTACTGCCGCGCGTGCTGACGGGAAAGTCCCTTCTGATGATCGGTCATGTATCCGTAGACAACAGGAACGCCGAAGAGCACCCCCATCACGAGAACCCACAAGGAGACCGCAGCAATCACGTATTTCGTAAGCTTCGCCTTGAAGCGCGTTTCATCCAGAACCTCGCCCCAGCTCTCAGGCAAGGCATTGACGGAATGGGCGTCCGCCGAGCGATCATCAATTCCAGCAAGCGCATCGTCGGTGAACTCGGACTCAATCGTCTCTGCGAGCTCCTTCGGTCCACCGAAGTCCTCCGCCTCCAAGAGCGACATCATCGTCTCACGACGAATCTCCGCTTCATCGGCGGACGCGGCGATGGCACGGATGGAAACCGGCTGATCGCCGTCCATCACCACCAGCGTGAGGCAATCAGGTGACACGAACTTGATGAGCCGGCGCTTGCCGTCGAGCAGCTCCTTGCGTCCCGCACAGAAGAAGCGAAGCTGTCCGAAGATGAGCGCGTCGATTCGCGTCACATTGAGTTTCTGCGCGTCCAGCGCCTCACCGATGTCATCCGCCGCGTTTTCGGGGAAGGCAACGGCGAGCACAATCTTCTCATGCTCGCCTTCGCGCACGGTTTCGCAACTGACCTTGAGCGGATCATCCGGAAAAGGACTCATCGCCTTCAAGATCGGCGTCGCCACTTCAACCGGATCCTCTCCAGCAGGCACGCGAAGCATCTTGACGATGAGTCGGTCGAGATGCAAGGCAAGCACACACTCGCAACCCTTCTCAAGAGTCGCGAGTGACTTGATTTCGCCGCCAACGAAGGCTATGGATTGAACCGGCTTGGACATCTTTACTTCTTGGGTTCTTTCGCAGCTTCCTTCTTCGGTTCCTTCTTCGGTTCCTGCTTCGGTTCCGGCGGCGGCTTCGGCAGGAACTTGTCCACCGAATAGCTCGACACTTCGTAGATCCACTTGGAATTGTCGAGCTTGACGTAACGGTCGGTTCCGCCCTTCACCACGCCGCCGATCGTCATCACGCGGTTGGTGTTACCGGCAATCGTGACCTTGGCGACGATGCCGGTCTTAAAACCGTACTCCGCCTCGTTCTTGAGATTGCCGAGTCGGTTGAACGAGATCCACGGCTCGTCCACGATCTTCGTTTCGATCCACTGCTTGTCGTCCCCATCGAACACCTCAAGCGCATCGGAAACGAGCACCGTCTCACCCTCGAAGGCGAGATAGCGGCCGTGTCCGTACTTCGGATGCTTCTCTCCGAGTTTGAGCGCGGCGACCACGCCGCCCTTCGCGTCCTTCAGAACGAGATCAGTCGTCTTCGCGAGTTTCTTGCCGCGCGCGACCTGTCCCACCTTGAGCTCGGTAAGCTTGAGCAGGTTCTCCGTCAGCTTTTCAGACGCCGCGGGATAACCCTGATAGGAATCGACCTTCCAGCCCTGATCGCCGGACGAGATCGCAAGCTTGCCGCACTCGATCTTCGCCACCTTCGAGATGTCGAGACCAGGCAGGACGGTCTTGCCGTTAAGCCGCGGAGTAGCAGGCTTGGAACCGGAATTGAGCGCCACCGCCGCGATGCCCAGCACCGCCGCCACAATGACGAGAATAATCAGATTTTTAGTTTTCATAATCGAATGTACAAATCGTTGTTTAGGACGTAGGACGTAGGACGTAGGACGTAGGCCAATGACAACGAGTTTTCACTTCCTTTTTAGGGCTTTGATAATGCCGAAGAGCACGACCAGAATCGGCACGAGGAGAATGTTGAAACACTTGAGCATGAGCCCGAGCGAATCGATATCGGCCGTCAGTTCCTTGCGAACCTTCTTCAGTTCGCGACGAGTGTCAGCCTGCGCCTTGCGAAGCTTGACGATCTCGTCCTGCTGCTCCTTCGACAGGACGAAGCGATCATTGCCGGTCTTGCCCTTCTGGAGCGCCGCCAGACGCTGCTGCGTCATCTGCAGTTCTTCCTGGAACTGGGTCTCGCGCGCCTGGAACTTGCGGATCGCCTGCGCCTCGAGGTCGTTGACGACGGTGAACGGACGATCCGAGGCGCCGCGGCTTCTCACGCCGATGAGCTCCTCGCGTCCCGCGAACTGCTCGATGACGTTGGAGAAGAGCGTGAGGTTGTCGTTGATGAGCTGCGGAATCGAACCGAACGGCGTCTTCATCATGCGGACGCAGAAATCATCGGCCAGGAAGTCGGTATCACCGAAGAGAAGCACCGTGCCCTTGCCTTCCTTGAGCGCCTTCGAAACGTCGTTGGTGCCGTCGGGGCCCTTCGGATACGCGGTCTTGAACGCACCGACGAGACGCGCCGCCAGGACGCGCTGCTTGCCGTCCGGAATCGCATCCTTGATGCCGCCGCCGAACTGGAGCGTCATCTTCTCGACGGCGCAGGAGTTATCCTTCGACGTGGTGATGACCGGCGTGAAGACGAGGTCCATATCCTTCT
This sequence comes from Verrucomicrobia bacterium UBA1727, assembly GCA_002315875.1. GTDB lineage: Bacteria > Verrucomicrobiota > Kiritimatiellia > RFP12 > UBA1067 > UBA1067. Next base: position 22,882 of record DCIL01000084.1, read on the forward strand.
TCGCGAACTCGAACGAGCCGGAGAACGGGAACATCAGATTCGAAAGTCCGCGCACCAGCAGATCGCCCTGATCGAGATTATCCTTGCCGAGCGAGAGGAACGCGGGATTCTCATCGACGCCACCCTGCCCGTTGTTGAGCTTGGTGGACGCCTCGAGGTCGCAGACGACCTTGCCGGTCTCGAACTTGATTCCCCACGCGTCGAAGAGCTTGCCGAGGGACGAAGGACCGTCCATTCCGCCACCACCCATCTGCATCATCATCGGATTCTGCTTCTGGCGCGAGGCGATCATGTCCTTGATCGAGAACGGATCGCAGCACGCGATCAGCTTGCCGCCGCGGAGGACGAACTGGTCGATCGCATAAAGCGTCTTGTCCGAAAGATCCTTCGCATGCAGCACCACGAGCGTCGTCACTTCGTCGTCGATCTTGTCCGCATCGGGCGCAACCGTCCTGATCTCGTAATCCTTGCCGAGTTCGGCAAACGCCGCCCAGCCCTGAGGCGGACGCTGCCCCATCTGCATCA
>DCIL01000084.1:23425-33145 GCA_002315875.1 Verrucomicrobia bacterium UBA1727
TCATCATCGGATTCATCTGTCCGCCACCGAGGACGTCGCCAAGCGAGGTCATCACGCCGAGGACCGGCTTCTCGGGCCACGCGACGCGGGTGACGAGACGAGTAAGATCGTATTCAAGCGTCGCCTGCGTGCGGGGCGAGAGCACGCCGAGCGTCTCCTCGCGATCGCCGCAGACCGCCGTGACGCCGAAGTAGATCGGCGAGCCGAAGGGATTGACCGTCTGCGGCTCGATGCCGTAGCGTTGCGCCCACTCCTCGGCATCGGAATCGGGCTTCGGATCGTAGATCTCGAGGACGACCCTGCCGCCCGAGGCACGCTCGTATTCCTTCATGAGGTTCTCGACCTCCTGGGCGTACGTCTTGAGCTGCATCGGCATATCCGCCGCGGACGAAGAGAGGTAATACTTGAAGGTAACGTCCTCATCGAGCTTCGCGAGCACGGCGCGCGAACCGTCCGAAAGCGTGTAGAGCCGCTCGGCCGTAAGGTCGCAGCGGAGCGGAAGCTTCGCGAGAATCACATCCGCCGCGATCACGATGACCGCGAGCACCACAAGCCCGAAAGCACCCTTCGAGGCGCCGCGGCGTCCGTCAGTGACGGTCTTCGCCGCCGCGAGCATGAAGACGACCATGCCGACGTAATAGCCGAGGTCGGAGAAATCGAGAACGCCGCGGCGGATGGATTCGAAATGGTTCAGGAGCGAGCAGCTCGCGACACCGTTGACGATCACTGCTGGAACTCCCCAGTTCGCGACCGCGCTCGTGACGGGATCAAAGCCGGTGATCATCAGCACGAACACCATCGCGAGCGACACGACGAAACCGACGACCGCACTGCGCGAGAGTGTGGACGCGAAGACGCCGATTGCCGCCGCCGCACCTGCCATCATCAGCGAACCGAGATAGCCGCAGATCACGACGCCCCAGTCAGGCGAGCCGAGATAGCCGGCCGTCCACGCGACCGGGAAGGTAAGCGTGAGCGCAATCGCGATGAACGACCACGCGGCGAGGAACTTGCCGATCAGCGCTTCCCAGATGGTCATCGGAAGCGTGAGCAGCATCTCCGCCGTACCATTCCGCCGCTCGTCCGCCCAAAGCCCCATCGTGGCCGCCGGCACCAGCAGCAGGTACACCCACGGATGCCAGAAGAAGAACGGTGCCAAATCCGCCTGACGACGCTCGTAGAACATCGCCACGCCAAAGGTCAGAAAACCGATCAGCACCAGAAACGCCGTCAGAAACACATACGCGACCGGCGAATCGAAATACGCCTTGAACTCGCGCTTGAAGATTGCTTTTATGTTGTTCATAGTATTTGCTGCTATTTAAGCCATCATCGTCAAATTACGGAATACGACATCAAGCTTCCCGCTCTCATCCTTCGCCTTGAGTTCGGCAGGCGTGCCATCCGCCTTGATCTCGCCGCCGGAGATGATGATTGCCCGCGTGCAGACCGCATCCACCTCTTCAAGGATGTGCGTTGAGATGACGATCGCCTTTTCGGACGCCATCTCGCGGATCATCTTGCGCACTTCGAACTTCTGGTTCGGATCAAGCCCGTCCGTCGGCTCGTCCATGATGAGCACCTTCGGATCGTGGATGATCGCCGCGGCAAAGGACGTGCGCTGACGGTAGCCCTTCGAGAGCGTCTCGATCGTCTGCCGCGCGACCTTGGTGAGATTCGCCTTCACGATCACCTTCTCGACCGCGTCCTTCACATTGAGACCGCGCACCTCGGCGATAAACTTGAGATACCCCTCAACCGTCATCGCGCGATAGCTCGGCGCGGACTCAGGCAGATACCCGAGCGCCTGCTTCGCTTCAACCGGATTCGCGGCGATGTCGTAGCCGCAGATGGACGCCGTGCCGCTCGTCGCCGGCAAAAACCCGGTGATCATGCGCATCGTGGTGGACTTGCCTGCCCCGTTGGGACCGAGAAAACCAAGCACCTCACCCTTCTGGACCTCGAAGGAAATTCCCTTCACGGCCTCGAAGTCGCCAAAGCGCTTTTTCAGATTGTTTACTTTAAGCATAATCTTCCTATGTATAAAATTTTGTATATTATACCATAAATCGGGTTTGAGAGGTTTGAGAGGTTAAAACGCGCTGGCAGCGTCATCAACGCGGCTGCGGCGCTTTTCCGCGGCATTCTTGCGCGCCTGCTCGCGAATCGCGGCCATCTCATCGTATGCAAGATTGATCATCGCCTCATCCCATGCGGCAATCACCGTCTCGTACATCTCGTTCGCTCCGGCGAGACAAACGCGAATCTGCCGCCCGTTCTCGAGATCAAAGGCATAAAGCGGCTTCCAGTAGCTCGCCAGCCGCGCCCACGCACCGTACTTCTTCTCGAGCGCCTCGATGAGATAATGACGACGCCAGCGCGCCCCGGGCTCAACCGCATCCTTCGCGCAGGCGAAGATCTTGACGACCTTGTGGGTGGTCGGAGTGACGTAGACGTAATAGTCATCGAACCCGGCCAGCGGTTTCTTGGGCGTGAAGGTCGCGCGCAGAAGCGTCGGCTCTTCGGCATCGACCACGAAATTGGTCGTGCCCTTGAACTCTTCGCCGAACTTGAGCGAAAGGAACGAATCTGCTTCGGCCTTCTTCGACGGAGCGCCCGCCTTGCACTCGGTGCAGCTCGGGGCGTCGGTTACGGGATAGCTCTGGGCGTATTCGCTGGTGGACGACTCGAGGAGATTGCCCTTCGTATCCATCGTCGTGCGGGTCTCGCGACGATGCTCGGTGACCATGCTGCCGTTGGTGGTGATCGTGCATTCGGTGAACGAGCGCGATACGGAGCCGTTCTCGTTGGTCACGACCTGCGCCTCGGACGACTTGTTGGACGCAGTCTTGCTGCTGCTCGCATTGACCGCGGCGAAACCGATGGCCGCAGTCAGCGCAAGACCGAGTACGGCGGTGAAAGCAACTTTGCTGTTGTCGTTCATATTTAACAATCCTTTCCTTGAAGTTTACACCGCGTAGTATACACTCCGCATGTAAACGGATTGTTAACAAATTACGGTTTTCTAACCGTGGTGTAGATCCAGGCGGAGACACCGGGGGCGAGCGAGTAGAGGTAACGGGGCGCGCCCTTGCCTTCCTTGCGCTTCAGAGGACTGATGTTTCCGTTGGAAACTTCCATCGCATACGCCGTGTTAGCCTGCCCGCGAATGGAGAAACGCCATTCGCCGGAAATCGTCTTGTCCGTGGGATTGTGGACGAAATACCACTCTTCTCCCCAATCCTGTCCAAATCGCGCATAACGGACACCCTTCGGCAGAAAATCACGCCGACATTGCTTCGAGAGTATTCGATTGAACTCCTTCGTATCCTCTTTCCCTTGAAGTATCTTGATGGTCTTCTTCTTCTCTAACTTCTCGAGTTTCAGCCGCGCTTCGTCCGAAAGTACGCTAAGCCCGCCAGGAATGATAACCGCCCTGTAGAAGCGACCGAACGGAGCTTTTGCGATCGTCTTGTCCGTAACGAAATCAAACGACCACCCTTCTTCTCGCAACCGCCGCGCAGCAGCGCCAACCTCGCCGGCGAGGGGATTGACGGCGTTAGTCGGCACATAGACGAGGATGTCGTTGTCATGCTGCAGCGCTGCGGCACGGGCGAACGTTCGCACCCGCTGCGCATCGCCGTCGAGATAATCGAGCTTGGGTCCCACAAAACGTTCAACACCCGCCAAGACCGACCACGCCGCCTGCAGATTCATATCCCCGGACATCGGCTCGAAGGCCACCGTCGGGGACGGACGCCCTGACCGAAGATGCGCCGCGGACGTAGCGAACCGCGTCCACAGCACGCTGTCCTCCGCATTCGTCGGAGCAAGGACAATTGGGACTTCAATCTTTGCCAGCCGATCGATCGCGGCACTGTCGCAAGTGTTGGTGCCCAGCTCAGCGTGGGGACGAATCACGCGCCGCGGCAAAAACTTATCGTACGGCATTTCCATCCACTTCGGAGTTTCCGCAGGCGGCAGGGTCGATGACTTCGCCAGGACACGGAAGGCCTCGCTGGGCAGCAGGTGCGTATACGCGAACGCCTGCTCGGCCTCGTCCGCGGGGACAATCTGCACCGTCTTCGTTCGCTCGGCACCGATCTTGGCAGTGGCAAAAAGCTTAAACTCGCGCATTCCGGTCCAGTCGCGCTTCACCGCCTCCGCCGTCACCCGCATGACCTCCGCTGTCGCGGGAATCTGCGCGGGACGAAGCTTCCAGTCCCGACCACCTTCAAGCTTGATTGATCCATGAAAACCATTTTGCCGCACTACTCTCACATCGAACTTCACCCGCTCGCCCTTGCCCGGCATCAGCACGAAGGACGACTTCTTCGCGTAGATCTCGAAGGACGGCTCGATCGGTTTCGCCGAGAGCGTGAAGTCGTATCCTTCGCCGCCGGCGCCGACCCGATCTAAGACCGTAAGACGATAGGTGCCCGGCTTTGTGAACTTCCATCGCCCAATCGGATCACACTCCGCTTGCGGCACACTGCCGACATATACCGTATTGGTGATGTCATCCCAAGTCGCCAGGAGCGGACTGGACTTCCAGAACAGATGTCCCGTCAGCGGTCCTTCCAGACGCACCACGCCATCGAGCGGCGATCCGTTGCGCCTGGCAAAGAGCTCAAACGTCCATTCGCCGGACCTTTCGACCTTGAAGGTGCGCTCGCAGACAGACCCCGGCTTTTGCAGAGTGTCCGTCCAGACGAATCCATCGCCGGAAGTAGTTTCCGAGGGCGGATCTGGACGACAAGCGACGGCAAAGGCACGAGTGGCAACGGACGGCACCGAAGTATCCGTGCTGCATGCGATGGAGTAGACGAAATCCACACGACCGCGATAGAGATTATCGCGCACTTCAAGCCGATAGACGCCGTTGCTTGGAATCTCGCAGACGAGAATCGGATCCGGCAAGTAGCCGTAGTCATCGGCGAAAGCGAGTTCGCGTCCGTCAGCATCCGTAAGCCGCAGGACGGGATTGAAAAAGCCCGGCACGGCATCGCCGAGATAGGGCGTGAACTCACGGCCGAGAAGCTGACATGAAAGACGCTCCCCACCCTTCAGCGAAAGTTTGAAGACATCGGTCTCGCCTGGCAGGATCTGTCCGTCAAGCACCACCGGCGGCGATACGAGCGGCGGCTCGGGCAGGCGCCGACGCTCTTTCTTCCTGAGCGGCGGAGCGTAAAGCGGTTCGGCAACATGCCTCTCGCGCGTCACGATGAGCGGATGCGGAGCACTCGCCCCGCGGCCGTCGAAGAGAATCATCCGCCGGACACCCGGCGCCGCATCGGGACGCACTGCGACTGTCACGATCGCCTGCTCGGCGAGTGATGGCGACATCTGCAGCGCATTGCGCGGAGTAAAGAGATTATGGGCGAGCATCGCCAGTTCTGCCGCGGTAAGCTTGTCCATCGTCTCCCACCAGGAACAGCGGGTCCACCCGGCGAGATCAGCGTCCGCCACCTTCTCCAGTGATGGCATCTCGGACTTTCCACCGTAGAGTCCGTAAATCCAATTCTCCAACCACTGACGCTGTCCCTTGCCGTTGGGAACGCCGAAGCCCGGAACCTTCTCGATCTTGACGACCTCGACGCCTTCACCGGATACCCAACCGCTGGCAAGTCCCCAGAAACGCTGTCCGCCAACAACGATCCGATTGGTCGTGCCCACCTGAACGCTGGATGGATACGCGTAGCCGACATACGGATCGGCCCTGAGAGTAAACGCGACGGATGCCGCCAGCACCAGGATCGCAAGGCATCGCTTCACGCGTAAAGCTCCTTAAGGCGACCAGCTTCGGAAGCCGGAGGCAAGACGGATATTTTCAGTCCCTTCGGATTCGGAAGCGGTCCGTCTGGATCAATCCCAGCACGCTCGCAGATCGTACCAAGGAAGTCGGACGGCGTCACGGGACGACTCTTCACTTCGGCACCGAAGGCATCGCTCTCGCCGACGGCAATGCCGCCTTTGAGTCCACCCCCGGCAATCAACGCCGAAAAGCACTTCGCCCAATGTCCGCGCCCGCCGTCCCACGGCGCCTCCCAGCTGATCTTCGGCGTGCGGCCGAACTCACCGCACATCCACACCAGCGTAGTGTCGAGAAGATTCTTCGCCTTCAGATCGGACAGGAACGCCGCGAGCGCCTGATCGACCTCGGCAGTCGTGCGCTTCATGGTCTGGAAATGGCGCTTGTGGGAGTCCCATCCCGGATGATTCACGGAAATGTAGGGAACGCCGTATTCGACCAAGCGACGCGCAGCCAGCAGGGACTGTCCGAAGACGGTGCGTCCGTAGCGATCGCGGGTCGCCTTCGTCTCGCGCGAAAGATCGAAGGTCTGCGCCGCGTCGCCGGTCGCAATGCGCCGCGCGGCCTCGCCCGCTTCTTCGAAGGTTGGATCGCGAGGCAAGCGGTCAAGCGACGAAGCAAGTTCAAAACGGCGATCGAGCTCTTTCATGGAAAGGCCGCCCGGCGGCACGATGCCATCGACGATGAACTTGGACTGGTTGGGATTGCCGCCAGTAACGAGCGGCGCATACGCATCCCCGAGAAATCCGGTCTCGGAAAATCTTCCCTTCGCCTGCGTCAGGATCACGAACGGCGGCAAGTCGCCGGCATACGTCTTCGCCTTCATCGCCGAAACGATCGCACCGATGGCGGGATACACCACACCGCCGCCGGGATTGCGTCCCGTCTGCATCAGATACGTCGCCGTCTCGTGTCCGAAATGCGGATGCGTCATCGACCGCACGACAGAAAAGAGGTCCGCACAAGTCGCCAGCCGCGGCATCCATTCGTGAAGCTTGAAGCCGGCGTTCGTGTCAATCGCCTTGAGCGAATTATTATAATCCGAAGGTGCATCGGGCTTCGGATCGAACGACTCCAGCTGGCTGCATCCGCCCCAGAGCCAAATCTCAACGACTGTTCGCGCTACGCTCATATACGATAGAGAAATTCCCTGGAATTAAGAAGCATCCACGCCACCTCGCGAGGGGCGAGCCGATTGCGATTGATGATGTCGAGCTCTGCCGCAGTCGGCGGACGCGAGAGAAAACTCAGATAAAGCTCTTTAATTCGTTCCGGCGCCTTAAGTTTCCGAAAGCGTCCGTTGCCGAGCATCTTGCCGATGGAATTCGACAGCTTGCCCGAGTTATAAAGAAAGAGCCGCTGCTTGGCCGTGATCGTGTTGTTGCGTTCGGTGAGGAGTCCCGAATCGCGCGCGGGACGTCCGAAGAGCAACAGGAACGGACTGGAAATCGAGCCGTCCTCGATCAGCACCGAGCGCCGCGTCTTGGGCAGATAGGTGAAAGGTTCCGGCGCAATCGAAACGAACGAACGTTCCTGTCCGGTCAAATCGCAAATCACATCGTCCAGCACTTCCGCGTCCATCCTCCGTGCCGGGAAACCGCCGTTAATGGGTCCCGCAAGATATGCCGGTTCGAGCAGGACCTGACGGAGGAACGGCTTTAATCGCAGCCCGGAATTCTCAAAGCGGTCCGCCCAACGATCAACCGTCTTGGCGTCGGGAAGCGTTCCGTAAAGCCACCAATGGACGCGCTTGACCGCGGCAGCGATGAAACGATCACGCAGATTACCTTCCGTCAGACGCTCGGCGAACGCCTCGGGTGTATCACCTGCGGCGCCGTCCTTGAGATAGACGATCTCTTCCTTCCATTCGCGAGTTGACTTCCACGCGACCCTCGAAAAATAACGCGAATAGTCCGCACTCGGCTCCAAGAGAAACGTTGTCGAAGCGGCCACGGAGAGTCCCTCGGGAGTCCGCTCCGCCGCGGCCCGCAGGAAGTTCGACTCGGCAACGCGGAAATTACTGCCGCGGCCGCCGAGCAGCGCGCGGGCAAAGGCGTCCCACGGCTCGTCGGACTTGACTGCCTCGCGGATGCGCCGGTGATAGACATAGACGGCGTTCGGCCAGAGGTTGATCGGAAACTCCGACTTGACGCGTAGGATGTCGCTATAGCGCATGGACCAGTAATCGGCAAACGACTCGGACGCCAACAGCCGGTCGATGAGCGACGCAATCTTGTCAGAATCGGACGAAGCGACGAACGCCGTCGTCTCTTCGCGCGTCGGCAATCGTCCGCAAAGATCAAGACACAGCCGCCGGCAAAGAAGAAAATCCGCCGCGCGTCCACCGGCTACTTCAAAAAGTTCCGCCCCTGGCTGCGCGGCAACGAGCTCGCGCTGCAACAGCGAGAAGGCCGTTGCATTCATCAGAAACGCTCGTCGTGACAGTGCCATAGGATTTATTTCTTCCGCAAATGGTAACCGCCGGTCTTCTTGCTGCCGCGATGCTCGATCCTGCCGTCCGCAATCAACGCGGCAATGCAACGCTTGACGGTTGCCGTACTCGCACCGACAACGGACTTGAGATAGGGAATTTGAGACCCCGGATGGGTTGCGATCAATTTCGCGACTCGATCGCTTAACGGCTCATTTAATAGCTCAATCGGCTCACTGACAGAAAGGTTCAGGCGATACCTCGTTTCAGGTCCGCTCAGCCCTCCAGGAACAATCGCGCCCTGCGCAACGAGCTCTTCGAGATCGCGTGTCGCCGTCGCCTTCGAAACCTTCGTCATCCGCATCCACTTCGCCGCCGAGAGGCCGGACTGCACTCCGACCTCCCCATCTTCGAACATACGCAAGATCACCTTCTTCGTCCGCTCCGAGAAACCGCTCTCATATTTCACGAGATAATCGCGTTTCGCCTTCACGAAGCTCATGGCGGCGACAAAAGAGGACATCATCTCGGTCAACACAGGAATGAAGAAAGCCGCCCAGTTGGTCCAATCCAGCGATCGTGAGGCCTCGTTGATTTCGTCATAGTAGACTGCGCGATGGCGCGCGATGATGGTCGACACCGGAAGGATCAGCGGCAACCCCAGTCCTTCGGCGATTGTCTTCGCCACGAGCGAGCGCCCGACGCGGCCGTTTCCGTCCTCAAACGGATGAATCGACTCGAAGTGCGGATGCAGCATCGCGGCCTTGATCGCGATGTCGGACGGACTGCGCACGGGCGACTTCCACATTCTCACGAAGGTCGCGATCTCCTTCACCACCCTCTCGCTCGGCGGGGCCTCGTAGCGAACCTCAACCGTGCCGTCGGCATGACGACGGATGACGCGCATCGGTTCATGATGACTGCGAAACGCACCGACCGTAACACGTCCTTCCTCGCCCTTCATCAGCGCACCGTGAAGTCCTGTCAGCAGTTTCGCCGTCAACGGTGCATTCCATTTTTCGCGCAAGGTAAGCATCATCTTCGCCACACCTTCGGCACGCGCATCCTTCGTGAACCCTTTCGGAGCATACGCCACGCCCAGCGCCTTGCAGATGGACGACATAACGACACTCTCATCGACATTCACGCCTTCAATGGCGCTCGTCTTCACCGCCTCATCCGTCAGCGCTCGCGCCACTACCTCCAGATCCTGCGGTTTCCCGAGCGCTTTTTTCAGCGTTCTAAACGCCACGCCGAACGCCTTGAGCTCGTCGCGCAAAACCGCCCGGTTACAGGTTGCCTTAGGCCATTCACGCTGCTGCCAGTTGTAGCTCATCCTTTCAAGAACGCAATTCCCGTTTCAAAAGCCGCTTGTGCACTGCCGCGGTCACGAAGGGCGCGGTGTCGCCGCCGTAGCTGGCGATCTCGCGCACCGTCGAAGCGGTGACGTATGCGAGATTCTCGCTCGGCATCATGA
>DCIL01000084.1:33165-49029 GCA_002315875.1 Verrucomicrobia bacterium UBA1727
TCTCGATCTCCGGCGCCATCCGACGATTTGTGAGCGCCATCTGAAACTCATACTCGAAGTCGCTGTAGACGCGAACGCCGCGGATGACCACCCGCGCCCCTTCGCGACGGCAGAAATCGACGAGCAGACAATCGAGGAGCTTTACCTCGACGTTCTTGAGTCCCGCCTTCTCCACGTCTTCACTGATCATCTTCAGTCGCGCCTTCGCATCGAAAAGCGCACCCTGCTTCTTGCTGGTCGCCGCGACCGCCACGATCAGTTTGTCATAGAGTTTCGCCGAACGCTGGATGAGGTCGAAGTGACCGAGCGTCATCGGATCGAAAGTTCCGGGATAAACCGCAAGTTTCTCTGAAGATCTGGTTTTCATCTGTTCGATTGTTTAGAGGAGGTTACGCACGGTGGAATCTATCTCTACAAGATCGACGGTCATCGTCTGCGCGATCGGCAACCGCTCGAGTTCGGCGAACGCCGGCGGCGGATCGACGAGCATGTCGCGTCCGAACGCGCGCGCACAGGTCTCGGGGAACTTGTAGGCGGTCGCCGTCGCGGCGACAACCACCGGACGCCCCGCCTTCGGATACCCGAGATCTTTGGCGACTTTGGTCGCGACCGCCGTATGCGGATCGACGAGATAGCCGCACTTCTCCTCGAGTCGGCGCATCTCGGACTCGGTCTCTTCAAGAGTCGCGACTCCGCCGCGGAAGTCGGCGAAAAGCCGTGCCTTCGCCGCGTCGTTGAGCTCGTAGCGTCCCTTCGCCTTCAGGTCGGACATGAGCCGCGCGACCTCCTCACAGGCCGCGGCGACATCGCCATCGTAGTTGAGCATCCAGAGAAGCCGCTCGACGTTGGACGAGATGCGGATGTCCATCGAGGGCGAATTGGTGACGGTAAACTTCTCGCCAGGATCGTAGACACCGGTCTTGACAAAGCGCGAGAGGACATCGTTCACATTCGAGGCGACGACGAGCTCACCGATCGGAGAGCCGAGCTTCTTCGCATAATAGGCGGCGAGGATGTTGCCGAAATTGCCCGAGGGCACGACGACATCGAACGCCTTGCCGAGCTTGGCGCCGGCAAGCATGTAGTAGGCGATCTGCGGAATGAGGCGTCCCGTATTGATGGAATTCGCGGACGAAAGCGTCACCCCGGCCTTAGCCGCGGCATCCTGCATCTCCTTCGAAGCGAAGATGCGTTTGACCGCGGCCTGCGCATCATCGAAATTGCCGCGGATGCCGACCGCGTGCACGTTCGGCTCGGACGGCGTCGTCATCTGCAGCTTCTGGATGCGGGAAGTGCCGGTCGCAGGATAGTAGACGATGATCTCGGTGCCGTCCACACCGGCGAAACCCTGCATCGCGGCAGAACCGGTGTCGCCGCTCGTGGCGGTCAGTATGAGCACGCGCTTGCCGTTCGCCGCATGGCGCATGAAGACCGGAAGCATCGAAAGCGCAACATCCTTGAACGCACCGGTGCGACCGTGGAAAAGCTCGAGCATCTGCATGCCATCGACTTCCCGAAGCGGAATCGGATCCGCATCGGGGAATCTGGACAGCAATCGGCGGATCGCCTCTTCACGGACCACTTCCGAAAAGTCATCAAAGAGCGCTCCGGTGACGAAACGCTCTGCCGCTTCCAGCGTGGAAAGATCTGCGCCATCCGCCTTCGGCATCGCATCCGGCAACGGAAGATAAAGTCCTCCGTCAGGGGCCAGTCCCTGGAACACGGTTTCGGGACCGCTTGCGGCGATCCCTTTACGAGTAGAAACGAATTTCATAGCTTGAGAATTATACAACAATCCTTCGCGCCCGGTCAAACTATCGGAACACCTTGACCGAGGCGCCACCACGCTGATACGACTTTTCCGCGGCGTCCATCACCGCAAAGATCTCGAGCGTCTCCTCATTCGGCACCGGAACGATTCCCGTCTTGAAGAATTTGCAAATGCTCTCCACGAGCTTCATGTATCCCTCATAACCGCCGAGCGCAACCGGCTTGCCCTTCGCAGGGAACGCGAACCCGCCGTAGTCCCACTTCTTCATCTCCAACCTGAGCGTCGCGACGCGTCCGTCATACCACTTGAGCGAAACCTCGTCGCAGTCCTTGCCGACGGTGGTGCGCACCGACTCGACGCCGACGCCCATCACCGCGATCAGCGGCTCGAAGCCGTGGATTCCGTACCAGGTGTAGCGCGAATGCGTGCCCTGCTCCTCAATCGGCGACGGCGCGAAATAGTACGCGCCGGCGATCTTGCCGCGCTTGCCGGTGTAGCACTCCTGCTGGGCGTCCGCAAAACGCAGCGCCGAGGACGAAAAATACTTGGCGTTCATCTTCCGTCCGAGCTCGTAGATCTTCTTCGCATCGGCAAAATCATGGGCGATGGGCTTGTCGATGAAGACGAGCTTGCCGGACTTGAAGACCTCCTCGGCCTGCTCGAGGTGCGGACGCCCATCGCACGTCTCGAGGCACACGCAATCGACATTCGCCAGCAGTTCCGCAATCGAGTCCACCATCTTCACGCCCATCTTCTCAAGCTGCGGAATGTACTTCTCGTAGCGGTTGGTGGACGAGATGATGTCCTTAGAACCCCACTTGTAGGCGTGAGTCATCCTGAAGCCCTCGGCGAACGCCGGCTTCTTGACATTCATGATTTCGGTAAAGGCGATCGTGTGCGAGGTGTCGCACCCGATTACTCCGACCTTGAGTTCCGCCTTCACGCCCAACGCCGCACAGACCGCGGCAACCATCATCAGTTTCTTCATTTCTTTTTCCTTATCATAGCGTCAGTGTATTGTCGCCCGAATATTATACCAAATCGTGGACCATGAAATCGCTGCCGTTGATGCGGGCGAAAAGTTCATCCGCGGAAGTGACCGTATGGACGGTGGTGGGAATCGAACGGCGGAAGGACACCGCGTAGTTCTTCGTCGCGATGCGCGGATCGGTAATGACCACGACGCCACGATCGGACTTACAGCGGATGAGGCGTCCGAAACCTTGTCGAAACTTGATCACCGCTTCGGGAAGCGCATAGTCACGGAACGGACTTCCCCCCGCTCGCTCAATCGCCTCGCTTCTCGCCTCGATCACGGGATCGCCCACCATCGCAAACGGCAGTCGGGTGATGACGACGCACGAAAGCGCCGGACCAGAAACGTCCACGCCTTCCCAGAACGACTGCGAGCCGAAGAGGACGACTCCTCCGTCCGCCTCGGCTTCGCGAAGCTCTTTCGTCATCCGCTCGCGTGTCATACCCTCACCCTGCACGAGCAGCCTAAGTCCGGCCGCCTCCAATTCGCCGCGGCAAAGCCCAGCGACATCATTCATCATCTCGTAGCTCGTAAAAAGCACGAGAGTGCGTCCGCGTGTAAGCGTAAAGAGTCGCGGCAACAGTGATGCGAGACGCGAGGAATAGCCGGTGGCGTCCGCCGACGGATCGGGCAGACAATCGAGTCCGAGCGCGAGCGACTGCCGGAAATAATCGAACGGCGAGTCCGCCACCACCGCCTGGTAGCGCTCGGGCGGAGTGTCCGGCAACGGACTGAATCCGAGCCGCCGCGACATGTACTTGAAGTCCTTTCCGACCCGCAGCGTCGCCGAGCAGAGCACGACCGAATCCTTCATCTCGTAAAACATCTTGCGAAGATCGTCCGCCACCGAAAGCGGCGCGGCCACCAGCCGCAGATACGACCGACGGCGCTCGGTGCGCACGCGCTCCACCCAATAGGCATGCGTCGGCTTCTCGCCGGCGATGACGAAGACGGACTCATTCAGGAGCGAGAGCAGCTGATTCGCGTCGGACATGAGACGCAACACGAGATCGCCGTCTTCGAGCTTATCGCAGTAATCGTGAAGATAATGAATGAGCTCGAGCATCGGCCGTTCGAAGGCCGCTTGCAGTTCCCGAAGACGTGGGACCTCCGGAAAATAATCGGCATCCGCCCGATAGCGCCGCATCTCCGTCTTCGCTGGCAGAATCTTCCCGCAATGCGAGATGAGCGCATCCGCCGCGGCGAGAACGTCCGCCGCCCGCGGCCCCGCCTCGCGATGCCGCCGAAGAAGTCGCTTGATGACGCGGCCCATGTTGGGAAGCGAGAACTCCGCGCTCAGGAAGTCCGTGGCGATCGCCTCGAGATTGTGCGCCTCGTCCATCACCAACCGTCCGTAAGCCGGCAGGATTCCGCTCCCGGGTCCCGTCGCCTCCGCGAGGACGAGCGAATGGTTGACCACGATGAGATGGGATTCCGCTGCTCGTTTGCGCGCCCTGTAGACGAAGCATTGGGCGTAGTACGGACATTTCCTGCCGCTGCACTCGTCGCCGGGACGCGACAACTGCGAGCGGGGCAGTCCGTCGTAATCGTCAAGATCGCCGTCCTTCGTCTTCCTTAGCCACTCTATGAAGCTGGGTATCGCCTCCTGTTCCTCGGCGGACATCGTCCAGTAGCCAGCGGCAAAGAACTCGTCCACCGCCTTGAGACAGAGATAGTTGGTGCGCCCCTTAAGAAGTGCGACCCGAAAGTTGCGGCGATCGGGACCGAGCACGCCGAGCGCATGCGGGATATCGGACGATAGCAGCTGACTCTGAAGGTTACGGGTCGCGGTGGAGACGACGACCGGCGTGTCGTTGATCCAAGCCCAACGGACCGAGGGCACGAGATAACCGAGCGACTTGCCGACTCCCGTGCCCGCCTCGATCATGAGATGACGCCGCTCGTTGAAGGCGCTCGCAATCGCACCGGCCATGTCGATCTGTCCGGGACGTTCCTCGTAACCCTTCATCCGTCCGAGCGTGCCCCCTTTGCGCAAATGGTCCCGAATCGCCTCGACATCAAGCTGCGAACAGTCCTCGTGACTTGGCAGATGACGAGTCACCTGGGACTCTTCGCGGACGGGTATTATATCGGCCCATTTCGGATCCGCGACGAATTTCGCCGCGTCCGTCATCTGCGGCGGCGGGGATTCTTACGCTCGATCACCGGAACGAAATCGAGCCGGCGGTTGCGGAAATCTACGGACGCGACATGGACGCGCAACTTGTCCCCGATATGCCAGCTCTCGCCTCCCGGCGCCGAAAGCGAGCCGTCCGACTCATTGTAGCGGACGAACTTATGGGACAAAAGCGAGACATGGACAAGCCCCGAAACCGCAATCTCGGGAATCTCGACGAAGCATCCGAACGGCATGCACTTCGAGACGATTGCATCGTAGTCGATCACGCAGCGGGACGAAAGCTGCTCTTCGAGAAACTCGTACTTCTTCTCCTCGACCGATTCGCGCTCTGCCTCCTGCGCCTCAATTTCCTTCTCGCTCGACTGCTGCGCCCATCGCGCAAGCAGCTTCGGGGGACGCTTCGCCTTCTTCGCGCCGCCCGTGAGGTAGTCCGCCAGCTGCCGATGAAGCGTCAGGTCAGGATAGCGACGAATAGGCGAGGTGAAGTGCGCGTAGTATTTCTTCGCAAGTCCAAAATGTCCGATTCTCGCGGAATCGTAAACCGCCTTCTTCATCGAGCGGAGGATCATCACCGAAATCGTATCGTAAAGCGGATGCGTCTTGATGGACTTGAGGAACTGCGAGAAGACCTTGGGATTGGCGATGTTGCCCATCTTCACGCCGAGACCGCGCAATTCGGCGCGCAGCATCAGCAGCTTCTCGTCATCCGGCGACTCGTGAAGACGCGCAAGAATCTTGACCCCATGCGTCCAGAGCTCAGTCGCCACCGCCTCGTTCGCCGCCACCATACACTCCTCGATCATCTGGTGCGACTCGTCGTAGGGACGCCGCACGATGCCGGTCATGAAGCCGCTTTCATCGAGCTGCACCTCGGCATCCGGCGTTTCCAGATCGAGCGCCCCCGCGGCAAAACGCGCGGCGCGCAGCTGCTGGGCAAGCGCGGAAATCTCACGAATCACCTTCGCCTCGCGCTTGCCGATCTTGGGCGATTGACGTCCGGCGATGACGGACATCACCTCCTCGTAGGCGAAGCGGACCTTCGAGCGGATCACCGACTTCGCAAACGAACGGTGAATCATCACACCATTCTTGTCAAAGGTCATGAAGACGGAAAACGTAAGCCGATCGACTCCCGGCAGAAGCGAGCACTCTCCGTTCGAAAGCTCCTCGGGCAGCATCGGCTCGACATGATCAACGTAGTAAACGGAAGTGCCGCGCTCGTAGGCGCGACGGTCGAGGGGACTGCCGGGTTTGACGAAATGCGAGACATCTGCAATATGCACACCGAGCACGCGGTTGCCCTTGCGGTCCGTCTCGAGCGAGAGCGCGTCATCGTAGTCGCGCGCAGTCACGGGATCGCAGGTGAAGATGAATTTCTTGCGCAGATCGAGGCGCTTCTCAGCCGACGACGAGTTCTTCATGGGGATACCTCAGGTGTTTCTTGGTTTCGCGATCACCGATGAGCATGACGACCGAAAGCGCACCGAGCCGTCCGAGGAACATGGCGACCATGATGACTCCGCGCCCGGCAGCGGATAACGAAGAGGTGGTGTCGCCGACGGAAAGGCCGGTCGTGGTGATGGCGGACACCGCCTCGAAGAAGAGATCGTGGATGTTGACCTGGGTGCGGGTTTCGGTCAGCGTCAGCGCCGCGACCACGAGCCAGATCAACGCGGCGAGGGTGACGACGATGACGATCGATTCGCGGACGATGTCATAGGGCACGGAACGCCCGGAAATCACCGTCTCCTGTTCACCGCGGCACATCGCCCTGAGAGTATAGATGATGACGGCGAGCGTCGTCACCTTGATACCTGCCGCCGCCGAGCCGGGTCCGCCGCCGATGAACATCAGCACCTCGTAGACGAGACGCGTGAGGGGTTTAAGTGACTCGACCGGCACGATGGTGAAGCCACAGGTGCGCGGCGTCACCGCCTGGAAGAAGGCGACGGTGAAACGGTCAACCCTGTCGTAGATCGAAAGCGCACCGTTCCACTCCAGAACGAGGAAGAAGACAAAGGCGAGCGCCAGCAGATAGAAGGTTACGCGAAGTACCACCCGAGTATGGAGCGTGAGGCGCCCGCGCGCGCCGGACATTCGGCGGAGGAACTTGAAGGTGCAGAGATTGAAGATCACCAGAAAGCCGATGCCGCCAAGAATCGTCTCCATCGCCATAACTCCGATCACATACGGATCGCGGGCAAAAGTCGAAATCGAACCGGGAAGAATTGAGAAGCCGGCGTTGCAGAAACTCATTACCGAAAAGAATACCGACTGATACCAGTCGTGGAAGCGCAGATTCAGCAGCACGGCGCCGATGCTTTCGATGACGACCATCGAGCCGACGACCCAGAGGATGAGCCCCTTAAGTCCGCGAATCTGCGTCACCCCGTATGCATTCATCAGCGAGAACTCGCGAGAAAGCGAAAGCCGACGCCCGATGGCGACGAGGAGGAACGTGCCGATCGTCATCAATCCGAGACAGCCGAATTCAACCAGAATCATCAACGCGATCTGTCCCACCCGCGAATACTCACGCGCAATGTCCACCACGGTGAGCCCCGTCACGCAAACGGCCGAGGTCGCGGTGAAGAGCGCGGACGAATAATCTCCCCACGTTCCAGCATTGCGAGCGTAGGGGGAAGAAAGAACAATCGCGCCGACCACGATCAGCGCGAGGAAACCGAAGGCGATGGAGACGCGACGTCTCACGAGAACGTTCCCTTCTCCTTAAGCCAGATCGCCCAGATCGAAAGTTCGTAAAGAAGGCACAGCGGAATGGCCATGAAGATCTGACTCATCGGATCCGGCGGCGTCAGGAACATCGCCATGAAGAACGCGAGCACGATCGCAACGCGGCGCTTCTCACGGAGCCCCTTCGAGGTGATGACCCCAAACCAGCCGAGCACGAAAAGGATAAGCGGCAGTTGAAAGACAAGACCGAAGGCGATGATCGTCTTCAGAACGATTGAAATGTAACCTTCAATGCGGATCGTGGTGACCGGAAGCCCAACCCAGCCGTTGATCTTCTGAAACGCAACCACCACCATCGGCAGCGTCTTCGCATAGGCAAGCGCTACACCCGCAAGGAAAAACGCCGAACCAAAAACGAGGATCGCCATCAGAACGAACTTCTCGCGATTGGTGAGCGCGGGAAAGATGAATCTCAAGAGCGCATAGACGAGGAACGGGAACGCGAGCGCCGTGCCGCCCCAGATCATGATCGAAAGGATCGTCGAGAATCCGCTCGTGAGATCAAGACCCTGAAGCATGTCACTCGACTCGGCGGCCGGCGACTTGAGCCAGGCGAGAATCTGCGGTGAAAAGACACAGGCGATCGTCGCGCACACCACCCAGGCGACCGCGGCAAAAATGAACATGTCACGAAGCGCCAGCAGATGCTCGAGAAGCGGACGCGGCGGATCGTTTCGTTCGTCAGGATTCTTGATTAGGTTGATTGCCATTCGCCTGTTCCCACTCCGACTTCTCCTCGGCTACCTCACCTACACCTTCACCTACACCTTCCCCTACACCTTCACCTTCTTCCTTCTCTTCCTCTTCCGGAGGCGTAAAACCGCTGTCACCAAAGTAGTCCGGTTCAGGCGTGATATCCTCGGCCTCGGCCTTCACCTCGTTGGCCGCCTCATTGACAGTACGCTCGAGCTCGTAGTCCATCTCCATCAGCTGACGCTTGAAACTGTCGGCCGCACGGCGGAACTTCGAGTAGTAGTTGCCGATCTTGCGCATGGTGGAGGGAATGTTCTTCGGCCCCATCACCACAAGAAGAACGGCGAGCAGCACAAGCCACTCGCCGGCCCCTACGCTTTCGAAAACGAACGCTAAGAGCATCTATTACTTCTTGAAGATCGCGAACTCGCCGCGACGGTTCTTGGCCCAGGCCTCCTCGTTGCTGCCGAGGACCGCAGGCTTCTCTTCGCCATAGCTGCGCGTCTGAATGCGCTCGGCGCCGATGCCGCTCTGGACGAGATAATTGCGGATGATCACCGCACGCTGCTCACCGAGCGTGAGGTTGTACTCGTTCGAGCCGCGCTCATCGCAGTTGCCCTCGACCACAACCACACGGTCGGAGTTGGCGTTGAGATGCTGAGTGACCGCGTCGATCTTCGAGAGCTCGCCCTCGGGAACGACCGTCGAGTCAAAGCCGAAATAAACCGGCGAGAAGTTGACGTCGGTGCAACGGGTATACATGTCTTCAAACTTGCCCTCGGAAGCACCGGCAATGGAACCGGACATGCCGTTGGCGGAGATATCCTGGGCGTTGGCAGTATCGCCATCAGCACCGGCGCCCTTCTTGCCCGCCTTGTCGTACTTGCAGCCCGCGACGCAGAGCGCAACCGCGAGAACCGTCATGATCGTCGAAAACTTCATTATGCTTTCTCCTAATTTAGGTTAAATCTTTACGCGTATTATATCACATATCCTCGCCGCCACGCAAGGGGGAATTTGACTTCAAGACGAGCGCGTTATTTCGTCTTGTAGACCCTGACGTAGTCGACTTCGAAGCGCTGTGGGAAGGTGGTGTCCTTGAGATAATCGTACTTGCCGTCCCACGACCCCTTCATCAGCGCGAGATTGAGCAGAAGGTAATGCGGCTGACGGAACGGATTCGATCCGTCCGGCTGATTCGCCCGCGCGATGTCGAACTCGGTGTAGATCTCGCCGTCATAGCGGAAGACGATCTTGTCGGGCGTCCACTCCATCGTGTAAAGGTGGAACCCATCCGACGGGACGCGTCCCACGCAATGGTAGACACCGGAGGAGACGTGTCCGCCCGGCTTCTTCGACTTCTGCTTGTCGCTCCAGTGGAAATTGCCCTGAGGATCGCCGGGGGCAGTGCCGTAGTATTCGACCACATCCACCTCGCCACACGCGGGCCACCCCTTCTCAACGCCCATCGTCCAGATCGCAGGCCAGACGGCGCGCCCCCACGGCATCTTCGCCCTGACATCCATCCTGCCGTACTTGAACGAGAACTTGCCGCGCGTCTCAAGCGCCGCGGACGTGTACTCGGCGTATTCACGAGACACGATCCAGTTGTTGGTGTTGGCAGGATCGTACTTCGGATTCTTCACGCGCTCCTTGTGCGCCTCGAGAATGAGCACGCCGTTTTCGATTCTGGCGTTCTTCTTCGCCTCGCCATACCACTGCGGCTCCTTGTTTCTCACAAAACCCTTCTCATAGATCCACTTCGTGCGGTCGATTTCGGGACCATTGAACTCTTCGGACCACACCAGCTCGAGTCCCTTCGCGTCCATCGAAAATCCATCATTGCCGCGGGAAAGCCAATTGCCCACCTGATTGTAGAGTTCGGCGCGGCAACCGTGCCCCATGCCGACTCCATGGTAGATGCCCTTGTCCTGGACCTTGATTTCATTGTAGGCCGAATAGACCGCTGCCGGCGGACAGGTGTTGTCCGCCAGGCCCACCACGACACGCACGGGACAGCGGATACGCGAGGCGAAGTTCGCGCCATCGAAATAGGGCGCCCACTTTTCCGCCGCAGCACGCTGTTCGGGACTGCGCGAGTTGTTCTCGATGATGGACGGCCAACCGCTCTGGCGTCCCTTCAGATATCCCATCGTATCGGTGATTGCCGGCACGAACATCGCCGCACGCGTGAAGTTGCGGTTGAGTCCGGTGAGATAAAACCCGAAACCGCCGCCCTGCGAGGTTCCCTTGTAGAAGAAGCGCTTGCGGTCCACGTCGGGACGCGCCGCGATCCAGTCCACGGCACGATCGATTCCGAGAATGACGGGATAGAAGAAGTAGGATTCGCGTCCGTCGGAGATTCCCGCCTGGCTGTAGATGCAACCGTATTTGCCGCGATATTCATCGTTCATCACCTTGTAGGTCGTCTTCTCAAGTCCGAGTTCCTTCCACTTCCAGTTCGGCTCGAACGGATAGACCGAAAAGAAGACGTTGATCGCATCGGCGCGTCCGGCCATATCGTTGGTCCAACCACCGAAGCCCGCGGCGGACACCTCGAGATTCACCGGATACGGTGCGCGCGTTTTATCGGTCGGCACGCTCATGTAACCGTAGACGCGACGTCCGAACGAAGCGAAGGAAATCCTGTAGAAATCAAACGCCTTGGTGGAGCGCTCGGCGACCTTCACGATCTGCGCATCAAGCGGCACTTCCTTCGCGAGCTTGGCGCGCGCATTCGCCCAGAAGCTGTCGAAGTCGTCCGGCGAAGGCGAACCCTTACGGAGTTTTAGCGGCTCATAGGCGCTCGAATAGCAGACGTTGGCACCGAGTCCGGACACCGAAAGGCGCAGGAAGCCCGGCTCGTCAAGCTTGCCCTCGACCTTGAAGGGATTCGTCTTCGCAAGATCAATCTGCCGAGAAAGAAGCTTCTTGCCTCCACACCAATCGAGCCGCACGCTCACCGTGCCGTTCGTGATCAGCTTGCCCTTTTCGGTGGCACTGACCGTGAAGACGGTCTTGTCCCCGCACTTGTATCCGGCCGCATCGCCGCGGTCGGTGAAAACGGAAAACTCGGCAGCAACCGAGACGAGCGCCGACATCGCGGCGACAACAACGAGCGTATTTTTCATAAGCTAATTAATTCTTGCAATCTCAGCGGATCAGAAGCACAGCACCGGCGGGCGTGTACTTCGCGTAGAGCGTGCCGCCTTCTTTTACGAGCGACCAACGGCGCGGCATCGTAGGCGGATTCGTTGGCAACGTAATAGCGCCGGTCGCAGTCGCGAGCGTCCACTTGCGAGCGGAAAGTACATCGTCCCCAGCCGAAAGCGACAGGTTGAAGTTGTCAAAAGCGACAGTACGCGCCGAAAGATCGAGATCGCCCGTTACCGAAAGCGCACCGGTTGAGTCCTCGCCGCCCTCACCAACCTTGCGCTTCCACGAAATCGGACGCGAGCCAAGTTGCGCGTTCGCAACCTTGAGCGTGCCGCCCGCGAGCTGGAAGCCGTTAGCCGCAGCCGTGGACAACGTCGCAGCGGAAATGTCGCTCACTCCCGCGCCGCCGCCAATGATGTCACCAGTGCCGCTGATCGTGCCGGTGAAATTGACCGTCGAACCAGCCGCCGCCGCGAGCGTGACCGATTTCGCGAGCGTTATCGGACCCGAGAAGCCGGTCGTCGAGTTCTCGATCTTCGAACCGATGATCGACGCACCGGTCGAAGCGTTGTCCGTCACATCGATTCCGCAAGTGAGCACCAGCGAGTCCTTGCCGGTCAGTACCGCGACATCGGGATTCGCCGCCGCCTCCGGATGGAAGATCGGCACGCCGTCGCCGGAATTGAACCGTTC
The DNA here is from genome assembly GCA_002315875.1 of Verrucomicrobia bacterium UBA1727. Classification (GTDB taxonomy): domain Bacteria; phylum Verrucomicrobiota; class Kiritimatiellia; order RFP12; family UBA1067; genus UBA1067. The sequence continues at coordinate 45,409 of DCIL01000084.1, forward strand.
GCCTTCAACATTGAACTGCTCCGACTTACGATAATAGAGAGGATTTCGGCTCAGCATGAACGCCTTGCCGCCGAAGCGCTTGCCTTCCTTCACCTTAAGACGCAACCCGACCTTGCCGATCATGTCGTCGGCCTCATCGAGTTCTTCGGGACGCTCCCAGACCTTGACATCGCTCGTCACCTTCCAAAGTCCGTTGATGGCCCAGTTGCGCGGACGAGCAACAATCACATAATCACCACTCTGCACCGTCACACCATCAATCTCCGGAACACTCGCGTTCGTAACGGTGATGCGCTTGCCGTATTTGGTCACACCGCCCTCGGTTATGTTGGCTATGCTATAATTGAAGTCGTAATTCGCATTGACGCAACGCACCTCCTTCGTCTCGGTAAGCGTCGGTACAAAACCGCCGAGCCAGATCGGCTTCGTGCCGGCCGCACCATTCGCCTCGAGCACCAAACGCCCGGACCGCACGCAGACGTTAGTGGCGAAGGAATTCTCCGCATTGACAAGCGTCACGTCGCCAAGCCCGATGATGTCGGGATGCTCGCCATACGGATGCGACAGCGGCAGTTTCGTAGTGATCTTGCCGGTGAACCGCGCTTCGGTTCCCTTCGCCGCATAAAGACGCAACCGGAAACCATTGCCGGCGGCTTCGGATACGTTTCCCTTGAAAGTCGCCGTCTTAGCTCCGGAATTATTCCTCGCGGGGGAACTGCCTACCTGCATATAGGCGATCCTGTTCTTCGATCCATTCGCATCCGAAGATCCTGCGGCGGCTATCTCACCACTCATTGATTCGCCCGCCATCAGCGAAACGCCCAAAATGGTGTTATATGCCTGTGTATTCCAGTAACCATCGTATCCGCAGGACACGGCTACCTTGTTATTCGCTCCCAAGGCATGCGGATGCGCAATCTCGATCATCGTATAGTTCCGCACAGCAGTACTGCTCAACGCCCGGCTATCGCCAGCCAAGATTATCTTCTGATCTTCAGGATAGAAATTATAGCAATACGTGCCGTACGGACACATGGTTTCGTAACTCTGAATGAAGGACAACCTCATATGACTATCGGACGAACTTCCGGAAAAGCCGCCGGACAGCGTCAAGGCGTAAGGTTCACCACAAGTTGCAAGCGTGGGAGCGCACATGCAAATCGGAGCGTCCACCTGACACCATCCGCTACGCGAGTCCCATACCTGTCGCGCCAGATCGAGCCCGATGGGCGTCGTCACCGTCGCATTCGTCTCGCCGCTGTTGAAGATATACGTAAGCCCGGGGGACATCAGGGTGGTTCCGGCATTCTTCGCTTCATCATCAGTAAGCTTGCGGCAGACGAGCGTCACGCCTTTCGTGCCGAGACGATGAAACTGATTGGTACCATTGAACTGGACGAACGATCCAAGTTTCACCGTCCCTTGGAAGTTCGTCGAATTGCCGCCCGTGAAACGGTACCGCGCAAAGCCGTAGATGCTCCACTCGATGTCCTGCTCGGACGACAGATCGTTCTCGATATAACGAAGGGATTCGCCATGCGCAGCACCCCATCCTCTCGCGGACCCGAGCAACCACCGTTGACTGGCAGAAAGATGGAGCGGAACCTGGAAGTTGAAAGGTCCGCCATCGTAATTATTATGTCCCCTCGTCACCGTGGTATTCGTAATTGCGATATATCCGTTGCCCCCGATTGTCAAAGGTCCAGCGCCTGACAGCGTCTGCGCGCCAGCTTGCGTAGTCTGCGCGGTGAGTTTGCTAAGCTTTGCCGGTGTGTTGACGGTGATCGTATAGGTTGACAAGGCGGAATCGGTATTGGCGACGATGACATTGTCAAAGGCATTAGGAATACGATTATCGAGCCAGTTGCTCTCCGTCAACCAATAGCCTCCGGAGGTAACGCTCGTCCAGGTCGAAGTGCCGTATTCAGTTTCGTCCTTGACGAGTTTGCCGTTCGCATCGGTCTTGGCCGCGGAGCCGTTGATGGTAATACCATCGAGACGCAGATTGCCCTTGCCGGGGAAGGTTAGGGACGACCCCTCTGGAACGACAATGTTCAACGTCTGGCCTCCAGTGACAATGGCCGGAATGGTCGCAAGTTCAAGCTGACTATCGGCGGCGACTTCCAAAGTCGAATCTGCGTCCACGAGAATCGGCGAATTGCAGGCGACAGTATTGGACAACATCAGCTTGCCGCTATTCATGCGGATCGGAATATTGACCCCGTAATCCTTCATGAGGTAGACCCCTTGATAGCCGGAAACTGTAATCGCCCACGATTTGCCCTCCTCGAAATTGCCATTGCAGTAGACGGGCGCCGTCTTAGCGTAAAGACGAAGCCGAGCGCCCATGCTTTCCTCGGCCGAGTACATCTGCTTGGCGGTGCCAGTCCAGACGAGGTTGCCTTGTCCGCCGTTCGCCAAGGTCATCGTCACGACCATGTTATTGTTGGACACGATAAGATCGCGGTCGGTCGTCTCGCCGGACGTGCCGCGGTATTCGAGCGTACCGCTATTCATGTAGCGGATGGCATCACCCATACCGAGGTTGCTCTCGTCCGCCTTGCAGCCCTTCAGGCCGATCTTGTCGCAGGCGAGCGTGCCGGTTTCCTGAATTCGCGCCTGACCTGGCAGGTTGTTTGAACACGTAAGGTAAAGCGTGCCCACGCCGAAAACTCCGGGACCTCCCCACGGCGCCATATCGCCCGATCGCATACGAATATAGCTTTCGACCTTCAAGGTCTTGCCAGCGGAGACAGCGAAGTTGGCCGAATACTCCTGTGAGGCCTTGGTATTGCAGTTGAAGTGGTAGCGGGCAACAACAATGCCCTCACCATAGATGCGCGTATCCGTCTGTGCTTCAAACGTTATGCTGTTCCAACCGCCGCCAGTCGTATTCATATAGCGGCCCGCAGGAATCTCAACCTGACGGTAGCCGGATAGCGTGTTGGTCGGCATCGAATAGAACATCGAAATGCGGGAGCCGGTCGAAATTGACTTATCCCCGAGAATAAAATTACCTGTATTGTAAAGATAGCAATAGGACACCTGGTCAAACGAGGTCGCACCGTCCATTTCAATGTCGCCGGCGCCAAAAAAGGAGTAGGTCGGATTGTTGCCCGTCTTGTAAAGGTTGCCGAAAACGAGCTTGGCGGAAGTGGAATTGTTCCAGACGGAAACATTGCCACCGGCTATGGTTCGGAACGCCTTAACCCACTGGATGGCTGTAACTGTAGAACTCATCACCACCGTCGCTCCGCTTTCTAAGCACAGAGACTGGGCAGTCGAGCTTTCAAGGCCGAGCTGATAGGGCGTCGCACCGGCATCGATCGTGACCCGTTTGATCTTGGTCATGCCGTCGAGATTGATGACGACCGTCTCGGTTGATGAGAGATCGGGGAAGGTCACGCTGTCACCTGCCGCACTGCCCGGCACTGCCGTCGCGACCGCCGAGCCAACCTTCCAGTTGGCCTTGTTCGTCCAGTACGCGTCCGACGCGCCAGTCCAAGTATAAGCCGTCGCCGCCGCGTTCAACGCGCCGCAAACAACAACCGCGAACACCGACAAATGCTTAAAGACCATACTCCCCTCCTAATTGTTTAAAGAGGTAATTGCAAAACCCTC
>DCIL01000059.1:0-169 GCA_002315875.1 Verrucomicrobia bacterium UBA1727
CCGATGTTCGGACCTTCAGGAGTCTCAATCGGGCAGATGCGGCCGTAGTGCGAAGGATGCACGTCGCGCACCTCGAAGCCAGCGCGCTCACGGCTGAGACCGCCCGGACCGAGGGCGGAAAGACGACGCTTGTGGGCAAGAGCCGAAAGCGGATTCGTCTGGTCCATGA
>DCIL01000059.1:198-547 GCA_002315875.1 Verrucomicrobia bacterium UBA1727
AGCTGGCTGCGCGCGAAGAAGTCGCCGATCACCGAAGAGAACGTCTTCGAGTTGATGAGACGCTGCGGAGTGAGCGGGCTCGCTTGGGAGTCGAGCACGGTCATGCGCTCGCGCACGAGACGCTCGGTGCGCGCAAGTCCAATGCGGCACTGGTTCTCGAGAAGCTCACCCGTCGTGCGGATGCGACGATTGCCGAGATGGTCGATGTCATCGACGACATCCTTGCCCACGTAAATGCGCAGCAAAAGACGAATCGCCTCGATGACGTCAATGCCCGACGTGTGAAGCGTGCGGAGATTCTCGTCGATCTTGCCCTCGAGATGAAGACGCTTGTTGATCTTGTGACGGC
>DCIL01000059.1:554-1046 GCA_002315875.1 Verrucomicrobia bacterium UBA1727
GACGGCCGACATAGCCGAGATCGTAATGCGCCAGCTCGAAGAACATGCGGTTGATCATCTGCTTGGCGTTCGCCGCCGTCGCAGGATCACCGGGACGCATCTTCTTGTAGACCTCCTTGAGCGCGTCCTCTTCGTTGTGGATGCCCGCCTTCGCGTCTTCACGGAGCGTCTTGATGAGCACACCGTTGTCGACCGCGACATCCACGACCTCGACCTCCTTGATGTCGGCCGCGGCAAGCTGCTCCATCATCGCCGGCGTCACGGGATCGTAACGACGCGCAATGACCGCCTGGGACGCGGTGTCAACGAGATCGTCCTTCATGACCAGAAGCCGCAGATCCTTCTCACCGTACTTGCGGCCGGTCGGCAGCTTCTTGAAGGTGTAGAAACACTGCATCACCTTCTCGTCGGACCCGTAGCCGAGCGCACGCAGAAGCGTCGTCGCGTAGAATTTCCGACGACGGCGACGCTGATCCATGAAGCACCACATGA
>DCIL01000059.1:1054-11993 GCA_002315875.1 Verrucomicrobia bacterium UBA1727
ACATGATGTCGTTCGTGTCGAACATCACCTCGATCCAGTTGCCGCGGTCAGGAATGATGCGCACCGAAAGGAGCGGCTGACCGTTGGCGTGAACCTGCTTCTCGGACGAAATGCCCGGGCTGCGGTGCAGCTGCGAAACAATCACGCGCTCAGCACCGTTGATGACGAACGCACCGTCAGGCGTCATGATCGGCATGTCGCCAAGATAGACGGACTCTTCGCGCACGTCCTCTTGATCTTTCAGACGGAAGGTCGCCTTGAGCGGACGCGTATAGCTCTCGCCCGCCTTCAGCGCCTCAAGATAGCTCTTCTTCACGGGATCAAGCGAGTAGCCGACATACTCGAGACGATAACGGCCATCAAAGGAGATTACAGGAAAGATCTCCTTGAAGATCGCGTGCAGACCCTGGTCCTTACGCTTTGCGGCGGGAACATCCGCCTGAATGAAATTCTCATACGACTTCGTCTGAATGTCGATGAGGTCTGGCATTTTCGACTCCATACCATGGAGGCGACCAAAGATCGTGCGTTCTGCGCTCATCTTCTTAGCTTACCTTATTTGTTGGTTTTTAACAAAAAATTGACAATGCTACGCCATTAAAGCGCCTGAAGTGTGGTAAGCAGCCACTTTGTTAACTGTGCGCTTTTGGGTATTAGGCGCGAAGTATATCAAAAAACGTCGTTGGATGTCAATACCGAGACGGCGAGTTTTACGAGCTCGACGCAAGGACGCTTGCGGTAGTATTCTGTCGTGCGCGCCTCGGGAGCTCCACCGGCAGTGGCACCAGTGCCTTCAAGGAGTTCGCGGCAGATTATCGAGCCGGCATCCTCTTTGAAACGGTCACAGAACTTCTGCACGGCCTCATAGCACTTGGCCTTGTCGGGACCGTATTTCATGCCCAGAACCATCACCGCGCCAGAAACCGCGCCGCATACCTCGCGCTGGCGGGCAAGGCCGCCGCCGAAGCCGGATGAAATCTTGAGCGCCGTCTCTTCGTCAAGACCAAGTTCGTCCGCAAACGCGGCGAGGACAGCCTGCGAACAGTTGCAGCCGCTCTTGAAGAGCAGTTCGGACTTCTCAACTCTGGAAATGTCTTTCTCCGCCATCGTCAGTTCTCCTTCACATTGTAATCTCGCTGCTGCTTCTCGACTTCTCTGAGCAGCTTATCCTGGGCGCCCTCGAAAGCGATGGACGACACCGTACGCGCACTGCCGGGCGTGAAGGTCACACTGCCCTGCTGCTTGACGTGCGGACCGCGGCGAACGAGTTCCGCCTTGACGGTAATCGGCTTCGGATTCGCCGCGGCCTTCGGCCTGATAAGGACGATCGCCTCGCCCCAGCGGGTACGCTGCGGATTCTCCCCGACGATCTCCGCGGCACCTTCGGCGGAGAAACGAATCTCTTCGCTCGCATATCGCTTGGGAGTTCCCGCCGCGTCCGCCAACGTTGCCGTCACCGCCACGAGATCGGAACCGTCCGCCACCGGGGCGAGTCCCTCGGTATCGAGCGCGACATCGATCTTGGCAAAGCGCCGCGCCCTTTCCTTCGTGAACGTCGTGCCGTCCGGAAGTTTCACCACGAACTTCGCCTTCTTGATGTTTTCCGGATGCTCCCAGTCATAGGTGTACTTCTGCGCCTCGGAATAGACGTACTTGGTTTCGCCGGGCACGAACGGCTTGTCGAGCCAGGTCGCGGTATAAGCACAGTTGGAATAGACGGGGATATCTGCCGGCGAGGCGGCGTTGAGTTCATGGGCGACATAGACGAAGGGCTTCTTGGTGAGCGCCGCCTTGAACGCATACCACGAATACTTCTTCTGACGTCCGTAGGTCAGGATGCCGCCGTAGAAGTTGTCCGGATGATACCCGCGCGAATGGTCCGCCCCGTGCCAGAGCGTGCCTCCGAAGTGACGCGTCTCATACGCACGCATCGTGGTCAGGCTCGGCCAGCGCGTCTCGTGAATGTAGTGCCAGGCCTGCACCGTCATCGGCACCTCGCCCCAGTCCATCGGAATTCGCGAGGACGAGTTCTGCGCGTTCCAATCGTCCGGAAAATCTCCCCACTCGCGGCAGAAGGCCGCCTTGCCCGGCTTGGCACGTCCGTAATTCACATCGCAGATGCCGGAACCTTCGGACATCGCGTCGCACGCGCAGTAATTGGGAGCGCGCGACTCGCGCTTGACGACGGCGACGGCATTGGTGACGAAGCGTCCGGGGAATCTCGTCTCATTGAGAATCGGCTCCCACATCAGCAAGGAAGCGCGGCTGCGGTCACGCCGCACCATCTTCGCAATGTCATCGTAGACACGCTGCTCGAAAACCGGATTCTTCTCGTTCCAGAACTGCCAGCCGGGAGTGGTCACGATGACGAACATGCCGAGCGCATCGCACGCGTCCATGAAGGCCGGATCCTGCGGATAATGCGCATTGCGAAAGACCTCCATTCCGCAGTCATGATACTTCTTCACGTCCCGCCAATGGAGCGAATTGGGAAGCGCCATGCCGATGAAGAGATAATCCTGATGACGATTGGCGCCAATGAGCTTCTTGCCATAGGGCTTGCCGTTAAGCGTAAAGCCGCGCTCGTCGAGCGTGAAATCGCGAATGCCGAAACGGACGCGAACCGCGTCCACCAACTCGTTCTTCGCATACACCTTGACGTCGAGATTGTGAAGCGCCGGCGACTCCGGCGACCAGAGCGCTGGATTCTCGGGCTTGAAAGGAGAGACAACCGGCTTACCGTCATAGAAAAGACGAACCTCGGTTTCCGCCGCATCGCCACCGAGCGCGACATCGGCGCGGACCGTCCACGAACCGTCCTTCTCGAGATGCGAAGTGACGTAAACGCCGCCGTTATCGGTATCAGTCACATACGCCCTGCCGGTCTCGACGAGATAGGTATCGCGATAGATGCCGCCGAAATAGGTGAAGTCAAGTTCGTCCTGACTCTTACCGGGCGGATACGTCGGATCGTCACTGTTGTCACACCAGACCTCAAGCATATTCGCGCCTTTCAGAAGCTTGCCGGTCACCTCGACATGAATCGGCAGGAAGCCGCCGAAATGCTCGGCCACGTTCTCACCGTTGAGGGTAACGCGACACTTGCCCATGATCGCCTCGAAGTGAAGAAACTGCCGCGCACTGCCTCCGTTCCAAACGAGCGTGCGGCGATACCAGGCCGGTTGACGGCGATTGACTCCGCCCGAGGCCTCGAAGCCGATCTCGCCCTCATCGATCGAATGCGGCAGCGTCACCGGCTTTGCGGACTTGAACTCGTCCAGAGAGAACTCCCAGCCGGAATTGAGCGAGCTCACTCGCCGCGGCGAATTCGGCGACTGCCAGTATCCGGCCTTGGAGAATTCAAAGGCATTCGTACGGTTGGTTGGACGAATGGAGTTACCGCGGATTACCAGTCCCTCAACGTCCGGAGCGGCGAATACCGCTGGCGCTTCACAGCCGTCGAGCGGACGAAACACATTGTTCTCCAGCCGCACGTCCTGGACGTTCTCCAGACGAACCGAACCGGAAGTCGGACGACAACGGCTGCGGGAGCCGTCCCGCTCGATGACATTGCCGCGGAACGTAATGTCGCGACCGAAGCGAAGATCGGCGAAATAGCCGAGCGAATTGCGGAAGAGGCAGTTCTCGACGAGGATGTTGGAGATGTAGTTGCGATACAAGCCGGACTTCTCGACCTGCGGGGGACGACTGAGGCAGATCGCAATGTCCGCACCGAGCGACCACGGCGTATTCACAATGCCTTCACGCACGAGATTATCTTCGAAAACGCAGTTCTTGACGAGAAGGTTGGTCGTGCCCATGCCTTCGCACCAGAGGGTGAGCGTGTAGTCCGCCAGCATCCTGAGCGCATCGCCGTTCGTGCGACGGAAGGTGCAGCTATCTACCGTGACATCGGAAACGTTGATGAGCGTACGCATCTCCATGTCGTCCATGTGACAGTTACGCAGAATCAGCTTGTCGCTCGCATCGGTACGGTCGAAAACGAGGAACCATCCCTCCTTCGGATTTTCCTTCGGAAGCGGACGATCGAAGACGATGCGCTCGCCCTCATGACGCTTGACGCGGCCGAACCATCCGGTGGGACCATATCCGGGGAGTCGCAACTCGACTTGATTGCCGACGCCCGGCAGAAAATAACGCGCACCGCGTTCGAGAATCACCTCCAGCGTATCGTCCGAAACCTTCTTCGCGACGGTGAAGCGATCATGCACGTTAACCGCATCGTCGTCCTCGAAACCGACCACGACGTTCTCCAGCAGCGATTCGCCGCGACTGCGGCAGAAATGGATCGTATCCGCCGAGCTCGTACACGGATGCCTCCAGTCACGCGGCATGAAGCTCGCGTTGCGAAGCGACCAGCGATGCTGACTGCCGCCGATGTAGAGTCCCCATCCGAAACACGCATAGACGCGAATGTCATGCAGATCGAAGTCCTCGTTCGAGATCAGCGAAAAGGCGCCCTTGCCGTAATAGCAGTGCTTGATGCGAACCGCTTCTCCAATCTTGTAGTTACGCGCCATTCCGCGATTGGACTTGGCAGATCCAGGATCCTTGCGCTCCGGCCAATGCGGCTTGGAAAGATCCCAGACGCCCGGATAAACCCTGATGCGCGTAGGCGAAAGCCATTCGCTCTTGAAGCCGTAGGCTCCCTCGTAGGTCTCGGCCCACCAATGGGCACCGCTGCTGAAGTGACGGAAGTCATCGGACATCCCCTGCACCTTCTGCACCGGCATGGTGCGTCCATAGAGCGGATGACGCTCATGTCCGATGAGCTCGAAGTCAACGTAAGAGGCAAGATCACGCTCGTTATCGACCTTGAAACCGACACAGCGCGCACTGGTGGCGAGCGGCATCGTCTTCCAGTCCCAATCCATGTCGAAGTTACCGACGCGGGTACGACGGCAATTGCGAACGACGAAACTCGCTCGATCGGGATCGTGATCCCAGGACGGAATGATCGGATAGATCGGCTTACGGCGGAAGATCAGCTCCGCGCCCCTGCCATCGAAGACGAAGTCCTCGAAATTCTCAAGGAATACACCCTTCTCGCCGAAGCAGCGATAGACGCCGGGCGCCAGCACGACGCTCTTCGCGTTAACCCGTCTGGCCTCCGCAATCGCCGCGTTGATTGCCGCGGCATTATCCTCATTGGTCGGAGAAAATCCGAAGTCGGTCGCCTTGATTACGGCACCGTTGCGATTCCGCGGCTCCGCAACGGGAAAAGGCGGACACCCCGTCGGCTCCTTGTAAGCCCGCTTCTCTCCGAAATCGCGTTCGAGATCGTGACGGACGAGTCCGCCACGGTCCGAATAATCGTTGAACGACTTCTCCAAAGCACAAAAGGCGGTCGTACTCACAACCGCCGCCACCGCCATCACGATATGCTTACATTCCATTTCAGTAGATCTTTTCGTATTCGCCCTTGTTCACCTTCTTCAGCGTATGGAAGCCAGCGCGTTTGGCACGGTAATGAAGATCGGTCTTCGAATGAGTGAGCCCGGGGGCTTGAATCACGCGGTAGATTTCCGATCGGCAGTCGGGACAAGACACGAGCTTCTCGTCACTGAGCCGCTGGGTAACCTCAAAGCCGCCGCGGCACTTCGAACACGAGTGCCGCGGATCCTTCGCCTCATAGACGTATAACGGCATTTCCCTTATTTCTCGCGATTGACGAGATTCTGAACCTTCGTGCGCATCGTGAAGAAATCGACCTTGTTGGCCATCGCCTGCTTGCGGTCGAAGCTCTTCGCGAGCTCGGCAATTTCCTCGGTAAAGACACCCTGCTCCTTGAGAAGACGCACCTTCTCAGCCGCCACGATGCCGTTCTTCAGCTCCAGGAACCGAAGCGAGGGCTGTCCGTTCGGATAGACGAGATAAGTGTCGCCGGAAGGCCAGCCCCACTTGCCCGGACCGGTACAGGACGCATCGTGATCGGGATCGATCGGCCAGCTGTTGTACGCCCAGCGGAGAAAGCCGTCGAGTCCCGCAAAAGCCGGATACGCTCCGAGCCAGAATCCCTCTTCTGGCTCGTTGTGGCACATCGTGTTCGGATACATCGGTCCGCAGCAGACGTAAAGCGAAGTCAGCATGCCCTGCTTCCGACGGTCCGCCGCCTCGGCGATGAGCTTGTCGGTGAGATGCGCGAAACCATAGCAGACGTGATTGAGCGTGATGCCCTGGAATTCGGACGGCGAACGGTTGCCGGCGAGGAATGTCTTGAAGCCCGGCGCCTTCTCGGCTATGAAAAGGCAGATGTTGCGCACGTCCTCGGGAGAACGCTCGTCCATGCAGATCCAGGTGTTCTCAAACCAGCCCTTCGCCTTGAGGTGCTTGGCGAAGTCCACGAGGAACTCACCCCAATACTCCTTGAACTCGGGAGTTCCGGGAACCGCCTGCACCGCCTGACGGTTGCCGTCCTCATCCTCCCAGCTTACCTCGTAGTCCCACGGACACATCGTATAGCAGGCGATGTCCGGACCAATCCCGCAGCTGCGGCCGAACTCGACGTACTCGTCGAAGATGCGGTAATCAAAGCGCCACTTGCCGTCCTTCATCTTGATATGGCGGATCATCGTGCCGTAGGCGTCCTGACACTGACGGTTCCAGGGACGATCCATGATCGTCACGGTGAGCTGCTTCTGTCCCGCTTCGGCGAGCATCTTCCACAGCGGACGCATCGCGGCGTAGTGGCGCGAGGAGAACGGTTCGGCGTTGAAATAACGCGCGACCGCCCACGGATGCTGCCACAGGTCGAGCATGTACTTCCAGTCCTTGACCGGCGGCAGCGTGCGGTCGATGACATGGATTCTCACCTCGCCCGCAAGATACACGCCCGGCTTCGCGTCTGCAGGCGCCGTGACCGAAAGCACCCTCACGCCGGCATCCTTCGAACCCCACTCGACGCGATCGGCGAAGGTCGAGTAATGCGTGGCACCGAACTGCCGCGCTCCCTTAGTCACGCGATGGAGATAGCGCACCTCCTTGGCGACACCTGCCTTGACAGTGAAGCCCTCAGGCGCGAGACCGACCTCGACGTTGTCGGGAATCACCTCGGTATACGTCTCGCCCTTCCAGAGCCAGACATCGTTATAACGAAGTGCGAAGGACGAGAGGGAAACTCCCATCGCGACGACGGACACAACCAGTTTAGCAGTATTCATCATTTGTTCTCCTTTGAAAATCCCAATCGTGAAAGCGGACGACGAACGAGGCACGAATCGAAGACCTCGGGCTTCGTGTCCTTGCGAACCCTGCACTTTCCGACCCAGTAGCAGTCCTTGTCCATCACGCAGCCTATCTGTCCTTCAGTACCAGCATGGCGTCCCTTCTCCGCAAAGGTCTCCGCATCGAGACGGATGGTCTTGCCTCCGTAAAGGAAGAGGAAGAGATCGCCGCGGAAATACTTGATGACCTCGATGCCGAGCTTCACCGGCGTGTGGTCGATCTCGCGACGGGAGATGAGCTTGAGCTGCGGATCGAGCACATAGAATCGCACCTGATCCTCACGCACGTCCGGCGGACGCAGACAGCCGACCACGAAGTTTCCGTTCGGCAGAATCTCGAGCGATCCCGCACGATCGAAGGCACCCTCCACAAACTTGCGCTCGATGAGATGAAGGTCGTTCGCGTCATAGATGTTGATCTGCAACGGATGCTCCTTCATTGCCTCCTTCGATATTCTGCCGCCGACGCGGCAGACCGCAACGTAGAGCTTGCCGTCCTTAACGCGGCACCCGGCGTTGTGATGCGGATCTTTGACCGAGGCGAGGACGCGTCCCTTTAGATCGGTCTTGAGAATCGTGCGGGTATGCGCCCAATAAAGACAGTCGCCCGCGCGGCAGACGTCCTGAAGGTGTCCGCCATACGCCCCGTCCTTGAGCCGAATCGCATCCGGCTCGAGATCGATCTCGTAATCGCCATTGCCGCCGGTACCGACGAAGACACGGCTTTCATCGAACGGATCGACGGCGATGTGCGAAATCTGGGCGCGGTAGAATCCCTCACCGCGGCACTGACGCCAGGTCTCGCCGAAATCAGACGAGACGACAAGTCCATATCCTAGCTCGCACGGATCGCGCCAGCCGGGCTTGGGACATCCCGCGATGAGATCCGCACCGGCGAAGCGGATGGAGGACGAACACCAATCAAGTAGCACCTGCTTCCAGGTCTTGCCCGCGTCTCGCGAAACATAGACACCGCCCTTCCCGCAATTGACCGACTGCGCGGCGACCGCGATCGTCTTGCCGCGGATCGCAAATTCGCGCACGTTTCCGGCCTTCATCTCACCGAAACTCTTGAACTCAAACCAGCTCTTGCCCAGATCCTTGGAGGCGAAGATGCGCGCCCCCTTCTCCTTGCCCGCGCCGGACCCCACCAGGATGACGCCCTTGTGCACGGCGATGGCTGTCGGACGCTTGGCGATCGGCAGAGCATTTGTCGAGACCTCGTTCCAGGTGTCGCCACCGTCGTAGGAAATCGTCGTGCCGCTGCGCTCGCGGCGCTCATAGCCCGTGCGCACCACCGCCAGGACATACGGCTTCCTGCCGTTCACCACCGCAATCTGCGCCCATGCCCCGCAGACGAAACCGTTCGTCTTCACGTTCCAGCTCATGCCGCCGTCCGTCGACTCGCAGAAGATGCCGCTCTCGTCCGCCCCCCAACGTCCGAACACCGCCCAGACGCGATCGGGATCGTCCTCCGCCTGCTTGAGGTCGAAACACGAGTTGCTGAATCTCGGCGGAATGCCCTTCATCGCCCGCGTCAGCGACTTGCCGCGATCGTCCGAAACGAAGAAGCCGACATCGTTGAAGCCGAGGAAGAGCCGGTCGCGCCTGTACAAGTCGGCATAGACGCATTGCGAGCAGATCGTCTCAAGTCCATTGCCCTCAAGCTTGCCGTCCGCACGCTCGATCGTGTAACACTGCCGCCAGGTCTTGCCCTCGTCATCCGTACGGTAGATGGTGCCGCTCGTGCCCCAGGCGACGGACCCCGGATGCGCCTTCGAGACCGTGAGCGCGCCCGAATAGAAGCCCCACATATTAAGCCAGCCGCGATGCTTCATGTCGAACTTCTGCTGCCAGCTCTTGCCGCCATCCACGGTCTTGAAAACGCCGTTTGGAGTGAGCCAGCTGGCGCTCGCCGCCCAGCAGACATCGGGATTCGCCGGATCCGCCACGATGTGCGGATACGACCAGTAGCTGTGCGCCCAGAGTCCCGCATACTGAAGCGAACCGTCTTTGGGCATCGCGGTTTCCGTCCACGTCGCGCCGCCATCGACCGACTTCCACACGCCGCACTTGCGCGGCACCTTGCCCTTGTCAGCTCGCGCAGTGAGGTAAATCACCTCGGGCACGGCATCGCAACGCGAGATGCACTCAAGCTGCAGCCCTTCGCAATCGGGAAGTCCCGAACCGATCGCCGACCAATGGCGTCCGCCGTCCAGCGAGCGGAAGAGACCTTCATTCGTCGCCACGAGGAGATCCTTCGGATTCTTCATGTTCGGCGAGATTGATCTTATCTCCATGCCCTTCTTGGTCACGACCTTCGATTCGTCATTGATCTGCTTCCACGTCGCGCCCGCATCGAACGATTCGAAGATGCGGCCCATGCGGCCCGCCTTGTGCGACTCGCCGGTACGTCCGCGGGGACACCCCGAGGCCGCCCAGACATGATCCGGATTCGACTCATCGAACACGACTTCGATGATCGGCCGCGCATAACCGAAGTTTCGCGCCACGGGAAAGCCATTGGTCGGATTAGTCCAATGAAGTCCGCCGTCACGACTCACGTACACCCCGCCATCAGAACCGGCAACGAGAATCTCCGGATTCTTCGGATGCTCGGCGATCGAGTGGCACATCCCGTTGGAGAATCCATCGTTGAGAATCTTCCAGGTCCTGCCCGCATCATCACTGCGGTAGAATCCGCCGACATCGCATCCGGCATAGAAACGATTGCGGTTGTGACGGCTCGCAAGCAGCGCGTCGATGAATCCACCGCCGCCGGGACCAATGGTCTTTACGCCAACCGGTTGCTCGGGGAAAACCTCGCCGAGGGAAACCGCCTCAGAAAAAAGCAAAGGCGACACCGCAAAGAGTGTCGCCATCACCATCGCACAAGTCGTCTGTCGCATGTCAGGTCTTATCGTTAGAAGAGAATCGCCGTTTTCGGAAGTGCCTTGCGGATGCGCGCCATTTCCTCTGGTGAAAGCTGCAGGTCGCCGAGCTGAAGCTGTTGGAGCGACTGCCAGTCCTCGAGATTCTTGGGGAGCGCCTTGATGCGCGTGCGAGTGAGCGAGATGCCCTTGAGTCCCGGCTTCGCCGCCAGCCAGTCCGGAACCTCGGTGATGGGATTGCCGGAGAGCTCAATGTCGGTAAGCGCCGGCAGATCCTTGAGCGTCTCGGGAACCTTCGTCAGACGATTGTTCTTGAGATAGATACGGCGCAGGTTCCTGAGCGCCTTAAGATCGGGAAGCGAAGTCAGCTGATTTTCATTGAGCCGCAGCCACTTGAGATTCACGAGCTTCGCAACCTCGGAAACATCGGTGAGCTGATTGCGATCGAGATTGAGATAATCGATCTTAGCGAGATTCTCGGCCTTGAAAGACGCGGCGACCGCGGCATTTGTGAAGTCGAGCTTTCCCTTGAGCGACTTCTCACTCAGATAAACCCGGGCTTCGGCCGGAACCGACTTATACGCCGGCTCCGGCTCGTTGAAGCAACCGGATAAAAGGAATACAGGAAGTAAGACGTAAGACGTAGGACGTAGAGCACGCTGAAGCGCTTTCTTGCAAATGAATGTCATACCTGTTTCCTTCCTACGTCTTAAATCTTACGTCTTAAGTCCTGAGTTCCTTTTCCTTATTTTACTTCGCCGCGGCAGCAGCGATGATTCCGGCGAAGTCGGCCGCCTTGAGCGC
>DCIL01000059.1:12014-12323 GCA_002315875.1 Verrucomicrobia bacterium UBA1727
CGATGAGGCCGCCGTCGATGTCGGGCTTGGCGAGCAGTTCCGCCGCGTTACCCGGCTTCATCGAACCGCCGTACTGAATGCGGATGGTCTCCGCCGTCTCAGCGCCGACGAGCTTGGCAAGGGTCGCGCGGATGAGCGCGTGCACTTCCTGCGCCTGGTCGGGAGTCGCGGTACGGCCGGTGCCGATCGCCCAGACCGGCTCGTAAGCGATGACGAGCTTGGCGCAATCCGCCGCGGTAACGTCCTTGAGACCGACGTTGAGCTGACGGACGATCACTTCCTCAAGCTTGCCCGCGTCACGCTCCTCGA
>DCIL01000023.1:0-495 GCA_002315875.1 Verrucomicrobia bacterium UBA1727
AGCTGCAGAAGCAGGAGGTCAACACCCGCGAGGACGATCTCGTCATCCGCATTCCGCCGGGTCCGCGGCTCGGCAATCTCGTCGTGCGAGCAGAACACGTCAAGATGTCCTTCGACGACCACGTGCTCTACAACGACCTCAACTTCGATCTGCCGCGTGGCGGCATCGTCGGCGTGATCGGTGCGAACGGAGCGGGCAAGACCACGCTCTTCAAGCTGATTACGGGACAGCTCAAGCCGGTCGAAGGTACGTTCACGGTCGGGGATACGGTCAAGCTTTCGTATGTCGATCAGACGCGCTCGGAGCTCAAGGCGGACGAAACGGTCTACGAGGCGATCACGGGCGGCGGAGAATTCGTCAAGCTCGCCGGCACCACGATGATGAACGGCCGCGCCTACTGTAGCCGCTTCAACTTCAGGGGTCCCGAACAGCAGAAGAAGGTCGGTGTCCTTTCCGGCGGCGAACGCAATCGCGTGCATCTGGCGAAGCTCCTGA
>DCIL01000023.1:508-1659 GCA_002315875.1 Verrucomicrobia bacterium UBA1727
CCTGACGAGCGGCGGCAATTTGCTGCTCTTGGACGAACCGACGAATGACCTCGATGTCGCGACCTTGCGGTCGCTTGAGGAGGGACTTCAGGAGTTCGGCGGCTGCGTGATGGTGGTTTCGCACGATCGCTGGTTCCTCGACCGCATCGCGACTCACATCCTCGCTTTCGAGGGCAAGGGGCGCACGACCTGGTTCGAGGGTTCCTATTCCGAATATCACGAGATGCTTGCCAAGCGCAAGTGAGAAGGGTGGCGCGTGACCGATGACGACAGAATCTGGCTCGAGGGCCTGAAGGCAGGCGAGAACGAGCATTGGAAGTCGCTTTGGTTCCGCGTGATCGTTCCCGAAGTCAAGGCGAAGAAGAATTCCGAACTGATGCGTCGCTATTCGCTGACGGATGGCGATCTCAACGGAATGCTCTTCGCCGACATGGTCGGCCGCGGCAAGTTCGACCTTTACCGCGGCGAGGGCTCGCTCGAGGGGTGGTTGCGCAAGTACGTGCGCGGCTATATTCTCAACGCCGATCCGATGAAACACGGCGAGATCTCGATCGAAGGCGCGTATGACGACGGCGAGGGCGGGTCGGAGGCGATGGAGATTCCGAAGACGGACAACCGCGCCATCTTCGCCGAGGCCTGGCGGATGACGCTCTGGTGCTTTCGCAAGCTCTGGAACGAAGATCCGGTGCGCTGTTACATCCATGTGCTCAAGACCCGCTATTTCATGTCCAGCAAGGAGATCTGCGACATGCTCGAGCTTTCGTCCCCGGCGAATGTCGATCAGATCTTCTCCCGTAGCATCAAGTTCATGCGCGAACTCGCTTCGCGTTTCTGATTTTCCATGACCGATCACATCCTCCGCGTCACCGACATCTGCCGTCCGCTCGACTTTGACCTCACGCGTCCGCTTGAGATCGAGGTCGGATGCGGAAAGGGCAAGTTCCTCACCCGCCGTGCGAAGGAGAATCCGGACTGCGATTTTCTCGGCATCGAGCGCATGCTTGATCGCGTGCGGCTTTTCGACGGCAAGTGCAACCGCGGCAAGATCGACAATGCGCGGGTGTTGCGACTCGAAGCGCTTTACACGTTTCACTATCTTCTCCCGGAGCATCATGCGCGGAGGGTTTACGTGTTCTTTCCCGATCCGTGGC
>DCIL01000023.1:1684-1901 GCA_002315875.1 Verrucomicrobia bacterium UBA1727
CCGTGGCCGAAGAAGAAGCATCATTCGCACCGCTTGTTCGGTCCGCTCTTCCTCAACGCGCTCTGGAAGCGGCTTGAGATCGGCGGCAAGATTGAGTTCGCGACGGATCACGCCGAGTATTTCGGTGTCGTGAAGGAATGTTTTGCCGCGGATCCGCGCTTTGAGGAAGTGGCGCCGATGGATCGTCCGAAAGAGGTCTGGACCGAATTCGAGACGA